>NZ_JBSXON010000038.1:0-80317 GCF_056859475.1 Halopseudomonas sp. L-58 | reverse complement strand
TTTTTTTCGAGCGCCAGTGCCATCGGGATGCACCTTGATGCTGGTGCTATCCAGGGACACCGCCTCGATCTTGATCCGGACAATTTGGGATTGCTGCAACTGGGCGAACACCCGATCCAACACACCCGACCTCGACCAGCGTCTCATGCGGGTGTAGATGGTGTGCCAATTGCCAAAGCGCTTCGGCAACCCGCGCCACTTGCAGCCATGCTCAGCGACATAGACGATCGCGTTCAACACGTTCAGGTTGGACAGACTTACGTTGCCCCGCTGTGGCGGGAAGCAATGCTCAATGATCGAGAATTGTTCGGGGGTAATTTCCATGCGCGAAGTATCACACATGGAGAGACTTGAAGCTAATTAGCGTTAACAGGCCCTAGCCCACCTAGCTTCGCTAGCCCTTTTGCTGCGCCATGATCTCTTCCATGCTCAGACCGGTCAGGCCGTGGATGGTGCGCCAGAGGTAGAACAGAATGGCCATCATCATGATCATCGACGGAATCGCGATCATCGGATAGCTGACCAGCGTCATCTGCCCCAGTTCTTCATTGAAGGCTTCGGTACCCGCCGGGCTGACGACGATCCATTTGGCGACGATGTAGTTCATCGCCGAAGAGAAAAAGAAGGTGCCGGCCAGAAAATAGGTCGCGCGCAGCAGGCGCAGATTGAAGATGTCGACCAGACCGCGTTCCTGCAGGCGCTCCTGCACCAGCGCGACGTTGATCACCTTCTCGTTGTACAGCAGGGTACGAATCAGCGGGTAACGCGTGCGGGTAGAAATCAGCACGGCCAGGCCGATGACACCCGGTACCGCGGCTTCCTTGATCGCAAGCCAGCGGGTATCAAGTTGCAGCACGCCGATGCCACCGGTCAGCAGCACGCTGATCACGCCCAGCAAGGCAATGAAGTTGAACTTGCGATACTGCACCAGTTCGAACAACCCCCAGCCCACCGGAAAAGCCAAGGCCAGCAGCAGCGCATTGGTAGCGCCGAGGTTGTCGTCGCCACTGAGCTTCATGAGAATGATCGAGGGCAGGAGGATGCTGACCAGCAGGTCGATCAGCGGGCGCGGCTTATGCTGCGCAGGAGCGGTTTTCGCGTCAGACATAGCGGAACAGAAAGTCTCTGGCGGAATGAAGATGGGCCATCATACACCGGCTGGGCGGCTCGCATAGCAACACGAACCTCCCAACCGCCAATCGGTCAGCGCAGCATGGTGCTGACCAGCCACCCGGTATAGCCCACGTAGGTTGCCAACAACAGGATACCGTTGAAGCGAGTCACCTCGCCCTGCTTGCCGAACCGCCCGATGCCCATAAATAGCAAAACCGCGGTCAATACGAACATGATTACCCAGTCGCGCTGCAGAACGACCGGGTCGACTGCCAGCGGCGCGATGCCGGCGGCGATGCCCACCACGGCAAGGGTATTGAACAGGCCGGAGCCGATCACATTGCCCAGCGCAAGGTCATGCTCGTTGCGGCGAATGGCGGCCAGCGAGGAGGCCAGCTCCGGCAGCGACGTGCCGATGGCGACAATGGTCAGCCCGATGACCAGGTCACTCACACCCAGGCTTTCGGCAATAAACACTGCGCCCCATACCAGCACGCGGGAACTGACGATCAGCAGTACCAGACCCAGCACCAGCCAGAACAGGGCTTTGGGTAGCGGCATTGCGTGGGCAGCTACCTCCTCGGCGTACTCACCGGACAAGGCATCATCCTTGCCGCGCAGGCCTTGAACGATGGACCAGCCCATCAACACAAAAAACACCCCGATCAGCACCCAGGCGTCGTTGCGCGAAAGCTGCCCGTCAAGCAGCTGGTAGCCCGCCAGAAGGGTGATGCCGAGCAGAATCGGCAACTCCTTGCGAATCACCTGCGAATGCACCTTGATCGGGCTGATCACCGCAACAAGACCGATGATCAGCGCAATATTGGTGATGTTTGAGCCATAGGCGTTACCCAGTGCCAGCCCCGGATTGCCCTGGCCGGCGGCCAGCGCAGACACCACCATCTCGGGCGCCGAGGTGCCGAAGCCGATGATCAGCATGCCGATCAGCAGCGGCGGCATGCCCGCATGACTGGCGGTCGCCGACGCACCATCAACGAAGCGATCTGCGCTCCAGACCAGAAGCGCCAGTCCCACTACAACCGCGGCCAATGCCAATAACATCATCAAATTCCTGTGCCAGACTCAAATTAGCGGCCATTATCAATGAAAGTGAACAGTGTAGACAGTGGCAGGCAGCAGCAGCCGTTACAAAAAAATTCAGCTCTGCGCGCAACGGTCGATACACTGAACAATCGCTTTTTCCCGAGGTGAAGGACCGCCCGACAACCCTGACGACAGGTGTTCACATGGCTATAAACCGCTCCTTGCGACTGCAAACCCTCACACTCATGACCGGCAGCCTGGCGCTCATGCTGCTGGTTGCACTCATTATCACGCTGACCCTGTCTGGAAGCGTCAACAGCTATCGCAACCTGCTGGCCAGCCCGCTGGCCAGCGCCACACTGATCAATCGCGCCAACCTGGAATTCAAGACCCAGGTGCAGGAGTGGAAGAACGTATTGCTGCGCGGCGCAGCACCGGCTGATCGGGAGAAGTACTGGAGCCAGTTTGAGGCATCAGAACAGGCAGTACAGGCCACCCTGCAGCAGATAGGCACCCTTGAGCTGGAGCCGCAGACACTGGCGGAGGTGCGCGCGCTGGCTGAAGAGCACCGCCAGCTGGGTTCACGCTATCGCGACAGTCTGCAAGCCTACGAGGCCGCGGGAATGGAGCCGACCGCAGGCGACAAGGCTGCGCGCGGAATCGACCGTCAGGTCAGCGAGCACATGAACCAGCTGTCCAGCCAGCTGAACGGAGCCGCACAGCAACAAGGCAACGAGATCAACGCAACCGCTGCGACCACCGTCTGGATCGGGCTTGCAATACTGGTCATCGCAGCAGTGGTGATCGGCGTACTCAGCCTGTGGCTGGTAAACCGGCGCCTGGTCAGCCCGATAACCCAGCTGATCGAGCAGGTTGAACAGCTGAGCCAGGGCCGACTTGGCAAGCCCATCACCCTGCGTCGGGACGACGAGCTGGGCACCCTCGCCCGGGCGGCCAACCAGCTGCGCAGCTTCCTGGAAGACACCTTCAGCCAGCTGCAGCGCAGTACCAGTGAGCTGGATCGCGCCAGCGGAGAGCTGAACACCATCGCTACCCGCATGGCCCATGGCAGCCGAGAGCAGTTCTCGCGCACGGACCAGGTAGCCACCGCCATGCAGGAAATGTCTGCAGCCTCCATGCAGGTTGCGCAGCATGCCGCCGAGGCTGCCCGCGCCGCAGACGATGCCGACAGCAATGCTCAGGAAGGCGGCCGGGTCATGCAGCACACGATCCAGGCGATGCAGGACATGCTGGCACAGATCACCCAGACCACCGAGGTTATCCGGCGCCTGGAAGGAGACAGCAATCGCATCGGCAAGGTACTGGATGTGATTCAGGGGATCGCCGAGCAGACCAACCTGCTCGCCCTGAACGCGGCCATCGAAGCGGCACGCGCCGGTGAGGCCGGACGCGGCTTTGCTGTCGTCGCCGACGAAGTCCGCACGCTGGCCAAGCGCACCGCAGAATCAACCGCTGAAATTCAGCAGATCATCAATGATGTGCAGTCCGGGGCCGACGCAGCGGTCAAGGCCATCGCCATCGGTCAGACCCGCAGCGAGTCGAGCATGCAACAGGTCAACCTGGCGGGTGAGCGCCTGACCCAGATCACCGTCGCGATCGAGTCGATCCGCGACATGAACCGACAGATATCAACCGCAGCCGACGAACAGACCAGCGTTGCCGAGGACATTACCCGCAACATCACCGAGATCACCGATATTGCCGCAGCCAACCAGAGCGAAGTCGACAACACCGCTCGCGCCAGCCAGTCCCTGCATGAGTTGTCCGGGGAGTTGAGCACCCTGACCCAGCGGCTCTCCGCCTGAGTCAGGGCATCGCGATCAGGCCGTCGCCGGGGCGGCCTGCCGCTGGCGCTCCTCTTCGTAGAGCTCCTTCTTCGACAATTTGCCCACCGGCGTCTTCGGCAGCTCCGCGCGAATTTCCATCGCGCTCAGACGTTCATGCTTGCCAAGACGCGAAGCGAGAAACGCCTGCAGGGTTTCGAAGTCGAAGGGCTCGACGCCGGCACGCAGCTTGATAAAGGCTTTCGGCGCCTGCCCGCGATAGGGGTCATCGACCCCGATGACCGATACCTCCTCAACGCCCGGGTACTCGTAGATGGCCTCTTCGATCACCCGCGGATAGACGTTGTAGCCGCTGCACAGGATCATGTCCTTGGTACGATCGACGATGTAGACGTAACCATCCTCGTCCATGTAGCCCACATCACCGGTACGCAGGAAGCCGTCTGCAGTCATTGCCTCTGCCGTCGCGTCCGGGCGCTTCCAGTAGCCTGCGGTAATATTCGGCCCCTTGATGCAGACCTCGCCACGCTCGCCGATCGGCAGCTCGGTTTCGCCGCCGTCGAGCGGCAGGATGCGAATCTGCGTGCCCGGCACCGGCACACCGCATGACCCGGGGCGCGGCTGGGCGTCGCGCGGGGTAAAGGTGCCGCTGGTGGTGGTTTCGGTCATCCCCCAGCCCTCACGCAGGGCGCAACCGGAACGGGAGAAGTACTGCTGCTGGACCTCGACCGGCAACGGCGCGCCACCGGAGTTGGACATTTTCAGCGACGACAGGTCGTGCTTGTCGGTCTCAGGATGGCTGAGCAGACCGATGAACATGGTCGGCACGCCCGGGAAGGTGGTAATGCGGCTCTGACTGATCTCGCGCAGTACCGTCAGCACGTCAAAACGCGGGTGCAGGTAGATCTCGGCGGCAGCACGCAGGCCAAAGATCATATTCACCATCAACGCGTAGATGTGGAACGGCGGCAGCACTGCCAGCACCCGCTCCTGCCCGGGCACGATCGCCGAACGCAACACCTCGCGCAGCTGGGCACAGGAGGCCGTGATATTGCCGTGGGTCAGCATCGCCCCCTTGGGGACGCCGGTGGTGCCGCCGGTATATTGCAGCACAGCCAGCGTGTTGGCCGGATCGGCCAGCAGGTGCTCCCGATAATCGCCGGCATTGTCCAGCAGCTCGGCAAAACTGCAGCACTGATCGCCCCAGGCCACCATCGCCGGTTTGCCAAGCAGATGGCGCTGCTCGTCGCTGACCTCACCACAGAACTCGACCAGACTGCCCACGACCAGCTGACGCAGCCGAGTGCGCGTCATCAGGCTCGCCATACGCGGGTAAAAGGCCTCCAGATCCAGCGTCAGCATGATGTCGGTCTGACTGTCCTCGATCTTGTGCTCGAGGGTGCGTTCAGCATCCAGCGGTGAATAGTTCACCACCGTCCCGCCGGCGCGCAGCACACCCAGAAAACCGATGAAGTAATGCGGGCAGTTGGGCAGATACAGCCCCACATGGACGCCGGGGCCAACACCCAGTTTCTGCAGACCACAGGCCGCGCGGGAGACCAGCGCGTCGAGTTCGCTGTAGGTAAGCTTGTGGCCAAGGAAGTCGATTGCCGGATTATCGGGGAACTCGGTGACGGCCGCGTCCAGCAACGCCGGAATGGCCTCCGGGGTATAGGCAAGCTCCCAATTCACGTCCGACGGATACGACTTCAACCAGCGCAATTCGGTGTCCACAGCATGCTCTCCATTGTCTGCCCGGGCGGCTTTGGCGCGGGGCGCTTTTTGTTTTCCCAACCCTAGTCGCTGTGCCGTGCTCCGGTGAAGCTTGATCGACTGCGGATATGTCGGGCCATAGCCGCTGCCAACGCTGAGCGACAAGGCAAATCCTGCCGCAAATCAATAATCTGCCAGTCGAATCAACGCATCATTACAGTTTGATGTTACTCGGCCGATAGCAAGTCCGAGTCGGCCCGATAACAGTATCGTCCCTATACCCCTCCCTGCCCATCCAGGAGCAAAACGTGTTCAAAAGCCGTCAATTGCGCGCAGAGCTGCAACAATCCCAAGAACTGAACCGGCAACTGCAGGAGCAACTCGGCACACTGACGGCACAACTGGACGAACGACAACGGCAGTTCGATGCGCGTATCGGCATTGCCGAGAGCGAGCAGACCCTGTCCCAGAAGCTGCTCGGTTGCCGGGAAATGGGAGATCATCTGGTCCAGGATGTGCGCGAATCGGTGGCCGGCGCGGCGAGCCGCCTGATGGATGAGCAACAGACCCTGACCGCGCTGAGCGAGATCTTCGCCCAGACCCAGCAGGCGGTGCGCAGCCTGCAGTCACGCTCCGACACGGTGGGCAACCATGCCGAACGCAATGCCGAGTCTGCCAGCAGCCTTGACGAAACCGCCGGCCGCATTCGTGCCTTCATTGCCGTCATCCAGGACATCTCCAAACAGACCAGCCTGCTGGCCCTGAATGCGGCCATTGAGGCAGCACGAGCCGGCGAAGTGGGTCGCGGCTTTGCCGTGGTAGCCGATGAGGTACGCAGTCTCGCCGAGAAGGCCCAGCACGCCAGCGAAAACATTGAGGTTCTGGTAACCCAGGTAATGGAAAAGAGCCAGACCCTGTCCGGCATGGCTGAGGAATCCATGCAGAGCAGCCTGGAAATCGCCGCCTCTGCCCAGCAGATTGATCAGGTAACCCATCAGGTCATCGACCATGCCGACCGGATGAAGCAGGTGATCAACAGCTCTGCCACGCGCAGCTTTCTGTCGACCGTAAAGCTCGATCATGTGGTCTGGAAGATGGATCTGTACCAGCGCATCGCCGCCGGCAACCTGAGCCAATCACTCACCGATCACCACGAATGCCGCCTGGGGCAATGGTATTACCGTGGCCAGGGAGCTGACCTGTACAGCCACCTGCCGGCATATCGTCAGCTGGAAAATGTGCATCGCCAGGTACATGAATGCGGTCTGCAGGCGCGCGACGCCGCTCTCAAGGGTGACAATGACAGGCTGCACCGGCTGCTGCTGGACATGGAACAGGCCAGTGTCCAGGTCGCCCAGCAGCTCGACCGCCTCGAGCGGGAGATCGGCAGCAGTCACTGATCTGCGCAGTGTCCGCAAGGACACTGCCGCGACACTCAGCGCTATTGCGACCATCGCCGTCACACGCTATACAGAGAGACCCTTACGCCCGCAGGAAAGAACAAGAGAGAAGGAATGCGTAAACGTCTCACACCGCTGTTGAT
The DNA here is from genome assembly GCF_056859475.1 of Halopseudomonas sp. L-58. Classification (NCBI taxonomy): domain Bacteria; kingdom Pseudomonadati; phylum Pseudomonadota; class Gammaproteobacteria; order Pseudomonadales; family Pseudomonadaceae; genus Halopseudomonas; species Halopseudomonas sp. L-58. Next base: position 73,099 of record NZ_JBSXON010000038.1, on the reverse strand, counting down.
CGTTGTCGTCGGAATCATCATTTTCATCCTGCTGCGCGTCACCCGTGATCAACCCGAGCCGCTGGGCACCCAGGAGCGCGCCTGGCGGGTTGCGACCGAAGCCATTGCACCTGACGCCTTCCAGCCCCGCCTGACCCTGTACGGCCAGCTGGAATCACCACGTCGCTTTACCGTGGTCGCACCGCTGGCAGGCCGTATCGCCGCGCTTCCTGCCAGCGATGGCAGTCATATCAAGGCCGGCGAGCTGGTAGTGGCGCTGGACGAGGCCGACATCACGCCACGGATCGAGCAGGCCAGAGCCGAACTGGCCGACGCCAGGGCGCAGCTGGACAGTGAAAAGCTGGCACATCAGGCCGACCAGCAGGCCCTGCGCATGGAGCAGCGGCTGGAAGCCAACGCCCGCAAGACGCTTGAGCGCATGCAGCAACTGGTAGCCCGCGAGATGGTGCCTGCGGTCGAGGTCGACAACGCCCAGGATGCACTGGATCGCGCCGCCCTGACGGTTGCCAACCGCCAGCGCAGTCTGTCCACCTACGCCTCGCGTCTGGCTGCCCAGCAGGCACGCGTTGAGCGCGCCAGTGCGGCGCTCGACAGCATCCAGCGCGATGCCGAGCGCAGCCGTTTTGTCGCCCCGTTCGACGGGGTCGTCGGGGCAGTTCAGGTCGCCGTCGGCGATCAGGTCAACGCCAACGCGCCGCTGCTCGATTTCTATCCGCTGGAAGGCCTGGAGCTGCGCGCGCTGGTCCCGCAGATTCACAGCCAGGACTTTATCAACGCGTTGAGCCAGGGCCAGACGCTGGATGGTCACAGTCTCGACAGCACGCCCGAGATCAAGCTGACCCTTGCCCGCATCGCCGGCAAGGCTGACGCACGCGGCATTGAAGCCATCTTCACCGTCACCAATCCGCGCCCGGAATTACGCCTTGGCACCCTGCTGGCCATCAGTGTCGCCCGGCCGGCCCACGACAACAGCGTCGCCCTGCCCTACAGCGCCCTGTACGGTAACAACACCCTGTACACCGTCGAGGACAGCCGACTCAAGGCGATCGCCGTCGAACGTGTCGGCGAAACCCTGGACGAGCAGGGTAACCGCCGGGTACTGGTGCGCTCCAGCGCGCTGGAAAGCGGTATGCCGATTGTGACTACCCATCTGCCCAATGCCATGACCGGTCTGAAGGTAGATACCGGTGAAGCCGCGGCGGAGCCGGCACAATGAGCAACACCGGACCGCTGGGCTTCTTTGTTCGTCACAAGGTTGCCGCCAACCTGCTGATGCTGGTCATGCTGATGGGCGGAGTGATCGGCCTGTCGCGCATGAACATCCAGTTCTTCCCGACCTTCGCCCTTGATTTCGTTACCGTCCGGGTGGTCTGGAATGGCGCCGCGGCGGAAGACGTCGAGCAGGCGATCACCATCCCGCTGGAGCAGCGCCTGCGCAGCATCCAGAACCTCAAGAACATGACTTCAACCTCGGCCCAGGGTGTATCCAGCATCACCCTGGAATTCCGCGAGGGCACCGACCCGATCGTCGCGCTCGATGACGCGCGTCAGCAGGTGGATGAATTCCGCAACCTGCCGGCGGCGGCAGAAAAGCCGGAGGTGGTGCGGGTTGCCCGCTACGATCCGATTGCCAACCTGCTGCTCTACGGCCCGTTCGAACCCCACGAGCTGCGCACCATCGCCAACCGCATGGAAGACGATCTGCTGAACAAGGGCATCGACCGCATTGTCATCAACGGTGTGCCCGAGCAGCAGATCAGCATTGAGGTACCCAATGCCGAGCTGCGCCGACTGGGCATGTCGCTGGACCAGCTTGCGGCACGTATCAACGCCGAGTCACGGGATCTGCCGGCAGGCCAGGCCGGCGAACAGGATTCGGCCCGCGAGCTGCGCGCCATCGAGCAGCGCCGCGATCCCCAGGCTTTCGGCAGCATCGCCCTGCAACCTGAGGGTGACAGCCACCTGCGCCTCGGCGACATCGCCGACATTCGCCAGGAGCCGAGGCGCAACCAGGTGCTGCTGCGTTACGACGGCCAGCCCGCCGTGGAGCTGCAACTGGAGCGCAGCGAGGACGGCGACTCGCTTGAGTCGGCGAAAATCCTCAATGACTGGCTGGAGGAAATCCGCCCAACCCTGCCTCCGCAGCTGAAAATTCACGTTTATGACCAGGCCTGGCAACTGATCGATGACCGCATTCGCCTGCTGGTGAACAACGGTCTGAGCGGTCTGGTGCTGGTTCTCATCCTGCTCTACCTGTTCCTGCCGGCTCGGGTCGCGCTGTGGGTGGCGGTCGGTATTCCCACCGCCTTTCTCGCCGCCCTGGGGGTGTTCTGGATGATTGGCGGCTCGATCAACATGATCTCGCTGTTCGCGCTGATCATGGCACTTGGGGTGATCGTCGACGACGCCATTGTGGTAGGCGAAGACGCCGACGCCCATCACCGCAGCGGCGAGGCCTCCGAGCGTGCTTCCGAAGGCGCCGCCAAGCGCATGTTCTGGCCGGTGGTTGCCTCCTCACTGACGACCATCGCCGCCTTCATGCCGCTGCTGATGGTCGGAGGCATCTTCGGCAATATCCTCGGCGATATCCCGATTGTCATGATCTGCGTACTGATCGCCTCGTTGCTCGAATGTTTCGTTGTGCTGCCGCACCACCTGCGCGAGGCCTTCCGTCCGAGCAAACCGCGCGGCGGCGCACTGGGCGCAATCGGCAATCGTCTGGATGCCGTCCGAGGCCGCTTTGACAGTGCCTTCAACCGCCTGCGCGACGGCCGTTTTCGTCAGCTGTCAAAGGCGGCGCTGGCCCACCGCGGTACTACCCTGGCCTGCGCATTGGTCAGCGTCATCATTACCATCGGCCTGCTGAGCAGCGGCCGTATCGGCTTCAGTTTCTTCCCGACCCCCGAACCCCAGGTGGTATATGCCAATGTCAGCTTCGTCGCTGGCACGCCACGCGACAGCATGGTCGCGTTCATGCGCGAGCTGGAACAGAGCCTGAACGAAACCGAGCAGGCGCTGGGTGGCGATCTGATTCTCACCGCGCTGACCCGCGAGGGAGAAGTGCTGGGCGATAACGGGGTCGCCCGTCAGGGCGACAACCTTGGTTCGCTGATGGTCGAGCTGGTGTCACCCGACCACCGGGAGGTACGTAACAAGACCTTTATCCGTGAATGGCAACAGCGCATTCAGCGCCCGCCGGGAATCGACCGAATCAGCATCACCGAACAGCAAAGTGGCCCACCCGGCAAGGACGTGGATATCCGCCTGACCGGCTCCGACCCGCAGCAGCTCAAGGATGCTGCTGATGCCCTGTCGGTACTGCTTTCCGGCATCGAAGGGGTCGTCAGCACCGAGGACGACATGAGCTGGGGGCGTGAGCAACTGGTCTACAGCCTGACGCCCTACGGTCAGGCACTGGGGCTCAGCATCGAAAGCGTCGGTACGCAACTGCGTGCGGCCTATGACGGTCGACTGGCGCAGATCTACCAGGACAAGCGCGACGAGATCGAAGTCCGGGTTCAACTGCCCCGCGCAGAACGGGAAAGCCTTGCCAGCCTGAGTGATCTCAGCATTCGTCTGGATGACGGCCGCTTCGTGCCGCTGCGCCAGGTCATCACCTTCACCAGTAATCAGGGCTTCTCGGCGCTGCGTCATGCCGATGCCCAGCTGGCAACCGACGTTACTGCGGATATCGACAGCAGCCAGACCACTGCCGGCGTTGTTCTCAAGGCAGCCGAGCTGGAACTGCCAGCGCTGGCCAGCCGATATAACGTGCGCTACAGCTTCGAAGGGCGCTCGGTCGATCAGCAGGAAACCCTCGCCGACATGCGCGACGGCCTGATCATCGGCCTGCTGCTGATGTACGCGGTGCTGGTCTGGGTATTTTCCTCCTGGAGTACACCGCTGATCGTCATGTCGGTTATCCCGCTGGCGCTGGTCGGCGCACTGCTGGGTCACTGGGTCATGGGCTTGAACCTGACCATCCTGTCGCTGTTTGGTCTGTTCGGCCTGTCCGGTATCGTGGTCAACAACTCGATCATCCTGGTCAGCTTCTACCAGGACCAGCGCAAACGCGGGCTGGAGGTGAACGATGCGCTCAACGAGGCCGTCGTGCAGCGTCTGCGCGCAGTGCTGCTGACCTCGCTGACCACCATCGGCGGCCTGCTGCCGCTGCTGTTCGAGACCTCGCTGCAGGCCCAGTTCCTGATTCCGATGGCCACCTCCATCGCCTTCGGCCTCGGCTTCTCGACCCTGCTGGTGCTGCTGGTGGTGCCGGCGCTGCTGTCGCTGCTGGAGGGGTGGAAAGCGCGGCGAGCCCGGCCGGCCTAGCGGCCTGGGCGACCGCCAGCTGCAAGCCTCAAGCTATAAGCTGCAAGCAAACCCGGCCTTGGTGCCGGGTTTGTTTTTTGGGGCTGGAAGCTGGAAGCTGGAAGCTGGAAGCTGGAAGCTGGAAGCCAGGAGCTTGCGCGGGTGGCTGGATTAAGAGAAGGACCGTTGCCAAGTGCTTCGCGTTGGCATGACATGAACAGCACCCAACTGTAGGCACGCGACATGTCGCGTCCGCTGCAGCTTTCCAGCAGCCGGACGCAGGGCGTGGGAACGATCAAACCTTGCCCTACCGTGAGGCCGAAAAAAAACCGCGCGACTCACGCCGCACGGTTTTCTCTTCGAGCTTCAGGCTTCAGGCTTCAAACTTGTAGCTTGTAGCTTGTAGCTTGTAGCTTGTAGCTTGTAGCTTGTCGCTTGCAGCTAAGCCGCTTGCGGCTTACTTGCGAGCCGCTTCCAGCGTCTTGGTGATCGCTGCGACGGCCGAGCCGATATTGCTCAGTTCGGCCGGCAGGATCATGGTGTTGTTGGTTTGCGCCAGCTTGCCGAACTCCTTCACATACTGTTCGGCAACCCGCAGCGAAACGGCCTCCTGGCCACCCTGGGTGTTGATCGCCTCGGCAACGCGACGCAGACCTTCGGCGGTAGCGGTCGCGATCAGCTCGATCTCGCGGGCCTTACCTTCGGCTTCGTTGATCTGACGCATCTTGTCGGCTTCGGACAGGTTGATGGTTTCCTGCTTCTGACCTTCGGAAATGTTGATCTTGGCTTCTCGCTCGCCTTCGGACTGGGCCACGACAGCGCGACGTTCCCGCTCGGCGCGCATTTGCTTCTCCAGCGCGTCCAGAATGGTTGCCGGCAGCTCGATATCGGCAATTTCGTAGCGCAGCACTTTCACGCCCCAGGGCTTGGCGGCTTCATCCAGTGCCTCAACCACCTGGACGTTGATGGTTTCACGCTCTTCAAACGTCTTGTCCAGGTCAATCTTGCCGACTACCGAACGCAGAGTAGTCTGCGCCAGTTGAATGGAGGCGTAGCGGTAGTCATTGATGCCGTAGCTGGCCAGCTTGGGATCAACCACCTGCAGGTAGATCACGCCGTCGACTACCACCTGAATGTTGTCCTTGGTCACACAGGCCTGGCTCGGCACGTTTATCGCCTCTTCCTTGAGCGTATGCTTGTAGGCCACCCGGTCGATAAACGGGATCAGGATATGAAAGCCCGCTTCGAGGGTCTTGGCGTACTTGCCCAGCCGCTCGACGATAAAGGCCGAACGCTGCGGCACGATGCGGGCGGTTTTGGTGAGGGTAATGATGACCAGCACCAGAAACCCGAGTGACAGCATTGTTGCGATTTCCATATGAAAAGCTCCTTGGTCCGAAAAGATCATTTATTGTTGTCGGGATGGGACGCACTGACCCGCAGGACGATGCCCGCATGATCCGTCACCCAGGCCGACTCGCCGCTCTTGAGCGGGTCAGACGACTCCGCATCCCATTTGGCTCCGTTAAGCTGCACGTGACCGACGCCATCAACAAAGTCGGTCAGCACACGCACGCGCATGCCCAGCAGACCTGCGTCGTCCTGATCCCTGGCGGCCAGATCGACTTCGCTGCCACGTAGCCAGCGCTGGAAGCGGCGGCGCAGCAGCCAAAGCGCCAATATGCTCGACAGCGAAAATACCGTCACCTGAGCAGGCAGCGAATCGATCAGGCCAAGCAACGTCAACAGCCCGACCAGCAGTGCCCCAAGGCCAAAGAAGGCCGCAATCAAACCGGGGATGAAAAACTCCGAGGCCAGCAACAGCAGGCCCAGCAACAACCAGAACGCGTAACTTTCCAGATAACCCGTCAACATCTGCACTCCCTGCTCTTTTGTTCAGACTGCAGGAAGACTACCAGATGGACAGATCGCACGCCCCGGGAAAAACGCCGGAGCGTTACCGGGTAGGCAAACTGGCACCCTGATTTCAGTCTGGTACCCTGAAGACATCATCAACAGGGAGTTACGCATGACCGATCGCCTGATTACCCGCCTGCTATTTTGTCTGCTGCTGCTCGCCCCGCTGGCCGGCGCCACCGAGACCGGCAGCACCAGCCAGCCACCGCTCAGGGTCGGAATTACCGAGGTCCCGCCCTTTGTCATCGCCGATGGCAAGGGCGGCTGGGAGGGGATCAGCATCGACCTCTGGCGCAGCATTGCCGAGCAGAAGGGGTGGGCGTTCGAGTTTCGGCCAATGGGCTTTACCGACCTGCTGCAGGCGGTCGAAAGCGGTGAGATCGATATCGCCGTGGGTGCGCTGACCATGACCTCCGAGCGCGAACAACGCTTCGATTTCAGCCACCCGTTCTATCAGACCGGTCTGTCCATCGCTGTCGCACGCGCGCCCAAATCAGGTCTGCTGCAAAGCCTGCGAGCGCTGTTCAGCTGGGGTTTCCTCAGTGTCGTCGGCGGTCTGGCCCTGCTGCTGCTCGCGGCAGGCACCCTGCTCTGGCTGTTCGAGCGCCGTCGCAACCCCGAGCAGTTCGGCGGCAGTGCAACCGAAGGCATCGGCGCCAGTTTCTGGTGGGCAGCGGTGACCATGACCACCGTTGGCTACGGCGACAAGGCACCGGTCACCTTTGCCGGCCGGCTGGTTGCACTGATCTGGATGTTTGCCGGCCTGATCATGGTCGCCAGCTTTACTGCGGCGATCACCAGTGCGCTGACCGTCAGCAATCTGCAATACCAGATACGCGGGCCACAGGATTTGCCCGGCAGCACGGTGGCGACCATCGCAGGCACCGCGAGCGCCCGTTATCTCGACGAGCAGCGCATCGTTTCACGCGCCTATCCGGATCTCACCGGTGCCATGCAGTCGGTCACCGCAGGCGAGACCGACGCCGTGGTCTACGACCGCCCCCTGATGCAGTACCGCAATCAGCAGCTCGGGCGAGAGCGGCTGGAGCTGCTGCCCGGCGTATTTGATCAGCAGCTTTACGCGCTGGCCATGCCTGCTGGCAGTCGCCTGCGCGAACCGCTGAACGAGGCAGTGCTGCGGCTGACCGAGTCCGCCGACTGGCGGCTGATTCAGCGCGCCTACCTCGGCGAACAGCTATAGCGAGCCAAGTCCTGAATTGCCGTTCATCGGATTAACAAGCTGAATGGCCCCGTCGCAGAGCCAATGACCCGCCGGTCATTTTCCTGCAATGCCGGTGCGCTGCCGTTCTGCCGATCAGTCGCTACTCAGCCTTGCCGAGGCTGGCTATGCTCAGCGCCCAGGCACTGGAAAAAGTGCCTCAAGACGATACAAAACAAGCACAACAACAAGGAGTTTCGTCATGTCGCGCAAGACCCGACTGAGTCTTGCCTGCGGGCTGATCGCCGCGTTCGGCGTCAGCACCCAGGCCCATGCCTTCTGGTTTGGTTCCTCCGGCTACACCAAAACCAAATATCCCATCGTGCTGACCCACGGCATGCTTGGCTTCGACAGCCTGCTTGGCGTCGATTACTGGTACGGCATCCCCAGTGCCCTACGCAAGGATGGCGCCACCGTCTACGTTACCGAAGTCAGCCAACTGGACACCTCCGAGGCCCGCGGCGAGCAATTGCTCGAGCAGGTCGAGGAAATCGTTGCCATCAGCGGCAAGGGACGGGTGAACCTGATCGGCCACAGCCACGGCGGCCCGACCGTGCGCTACGTCGCGGCGGTACGGCCGGATCTGGTCGCTTCGGTGACCAGCGTTGGCGCTCCACACAAGGGGTCCGCCACCGCCGACTTCCTGCGCCAGGTGCCGGAAGGCTCAGGCGGCGAGGCCCTTTTGGCGGGCATCGTCAACGGCCTCGGCGCACTGATCAACTTCCTGTCCGGCAGCAGCTCCGACAGCCAGCAGAATGCGCTCGGCTCGCTGGAGTCGCTGAACAGCGAGGGCGCCGCGCGCTTCAATGCCAGGTTCCCGCAGGGCCTGCCCACCACCGCCTGTGGCGAGGGCGCCTATGTGGTAAATAATGTGCGCTACTACTCCTGGAGTGGCACCCGCCCGCTGACCAACGCGCTGGATGTGTCCGATCTGCTGCTCGGCGCCTCGTCGCTGACCTTCGGCGGTGAAGCCAACGACGGTCTGGTCGGCCGCTGCAGCTCGCACCTGGGCATGGTGATTCGCGACAACTACCGCATGAACCACCTCGACGAGGTCAACCAGACCCTGGGGCTCACCAGCCTGTTCGAAACCGATCCGGTCACAGTCTACCGCCAGCAGGCCAATCGCCTGAAAAACGCCGGCCTGTAAGTACACGGGCCGCCAGCTTCGCGGCGGCCCGCTTCCCCGACCTGCCCGAGTACATCATGAAAGCGCTTGTCTATCTTCCTTTACTCGCCGCTGCACTGCTGCTCGGCTGGCAGCTGAGTGAACCTGCGCAGGAACCGGAGATCGAGGCGGCCGACAGCCAGCTCGCCCCGAACCCGACGCCGCGCTCAGACGGGCCTCCGGCCGGCCTGCTGCGCAGCGCGCCCGTCGCGAGCCCGGCTGCCGTCGCGCCATCGCTGCGAGGCACCGATATCGACGGCCGGCTGCAGGCCAACCCCGATGGCAGCCTGCTGATCAGCGACCAGCTGCGTCACCTGTTCGACTACTACCTGAGCACCGCTGGCGAGCAGTCGCACGCCGACATCGTGCGTCAGCTGCAAGCCCTGATCAGCGCCAGCCTGCCGGACCCGGCCCGCGCTCAGGCGCTGGACCTGCTGCAGCGCTATCTCGCCTATCAGCAGCAGTTGATCACACTTGAGCAGACCTTTCCGGTCGCCGCCGATCTGGATGCGCTGTGGGCGCGCCAGGACGCCGTGCAACGCCTGCGGGCCGAGCTGTTCAGTGCCGAGGAGCACCAGGCGTTTTTTGCCGGCGAGGAACTGTATAACCGCTTCACCCTGGAGCGTCTGGCGATCTTACGCAACCCTGAGCTGAGCGACGCCGACAAGGCCTATGAAATCGAGGCATTGCGCGAGCGCCTGCCCGAGGACTTGCAGGCGCTGCTGGTGCCGCAGATTCATCAGGACCTGCGCCAGCAGACCAGCGCCCTGCGCGACAAGGGCGCCAGTGAAGCCGAGGTGCGGGCGCTCAGGCTGTCGCTGGTCGGTCCGGAGGCAACCGACAGGCTGGAAACACTGGATCAGCAACGCGCCGCCTGGCGGCAACGTGTGAGCGACTTCAACCGCGAGCGCGAGGCGATTCTCAGTCAGCCGGGACTGGCCGACAGTGATCGCGCCAGCGCGGTACAGGCGCTGCTTGAGGAACGCTTCGACCACACCGAACAGCTGCGCCTCAGCGCCATTGAGCCAACGGCACCCGAGAGCTGAAGCTGCCATACTGGGGCTCCCGACACAGGAGCCCACTATGCGTCAAACCCTCTTGCTGATGCTGACAGGCTTGCTGGGTAGCAACATCTGCGCTGCCCAACGCTATGATCCAGCCGACATCGTTCAGTGGCCCGAGCGCACCTTCACCCAGCCGACCGACTATCAGCTGGCAGAGCGCGACGGTCAGACCCTGCTGCGCGCCGATTGCGGCGACGGCCAGGCCAGCGCCCGTTATCTGGAACACCCGGTTGACCTGCGAGAGACACCGATCCTGCGCTGGTCCTGGAGCATAAGCCAGCCGTTCAGCCAGCTCGACGAGACCCGCAAGCAGGGCGACGACTATCCGGTGCGGCTCTATGTGGTCAGGGACGGCGGCCTGTTGCCCTGGCGCACGCTGGCGGTGAATTACGTCTGGTCATCCGTCCAGCCGACCGGCAGCCAGTGGCCCAACGCCTACACCGCCAACGCGCAGATGCTGGCAGTCAGCAGCGGCGCACCGGACGGCACGGCGCTGGTGCCGCTGGAGCGTAATGTCAGGGAGGATTTCCAGCGTCTGCACGGGCAGACGCTGGATCAGATCGACGGGCTGGCGATCATGACCGACTGCGACAACAGCGGTCAGACCGTCACCGGCTGGTACGGCACCATCGAGTGGCTGCCGGCTACTTCTGGCGCCACTGGCCGTTAAGTTTGATGTACTGCCCGCGCGGGGTACGGTCAATCGCCTTCTGGCCGGCAATCAGCTCAACGTCATTCAGCGAGATGCCGTTGTCGCGGGCCACCTTCTGGTACTCGGCCTTGCGCGCCGCGTTGATCTGCTGCGCCACCTCGGCGGCGTTACCCGACGCCCGCACCACGCCCAGATAACCGTTGGACTGCTCGCCGAGCAGCCCCGCTTCCTTGGCTGCCGGCAGGGCCGACATCGCCTCGTTCAGGCTCAGCGCCCAGGCCGAACCGCTGCCGATCAGCAGCGCCAGCAGGCAACAGGTCAGATATATCGTCTTGCGCATTGTCTTGTTCCTTATTCGCCGGCTCAGAACAGACCGCTGGATTCGTCAAAGACGTCGTCCAGTTGGCGGTCCACCTTGACGTAGATTTCGTGCTCGATCTTAACATTCAGATTGATGTTGATCGGCTCGCTCGGCGCAGCCAGCTGCACCGTGGGTCCGGCACAGGCGACCAGCAGGCCGGCCAGTGCCGCGATCATCAGACTTCGCCCGTACATAGGCGCTCCTCGTCAGGGTTGCTCTATCCGCCTTTTGAGCAGGTATTGCTGCACCCGTTGTTCAATGATGTCGCTGACCTTGCCGCTGAGTTGCAGGCTGGCCAGCAACGCCGGAATGTTCTCCTGCAGATTGATGCTCAGGTTGACCTGCCGCCCCTGCTGAAAATCGGGGTTGCTGCCCTGCAGGCGCAGCGCCAGCGTCAGATCACCGCCTTCGGCCAACTCTACCTGACTGCTCAGTACAGTGTAGTGAAATTCCTCCAGTGCTCCGGCCAGCTCGCGCATGCTCGGGTTGCTGGCCGCCAGTCGCTGCAGCTTGTCGGACTGGTAACGCAGCACACCACCGGGCGCGCGCGCAGCGACCGCGCCCTGATCGACCAGCAACTGGCCATCTCGCAACAGCACCGGCAGCCGCCCATCCAGGGTGCCGCCGCCACTGAGCCCCTCAGTTGGATAGACTTCGAACAGGCGGCCCAGTTCCAGCCCCTGCAGCACCAGCTCCGCGTGCTGTTCGGGCTGCGCCAGGTCCAGCGTGGCCGGGGTCAGCGACACCCGCCCTCCCAGCAGTTCGAGGGTCAGTCGCCTGGCCTCCAGGGTCCCGGTTGTCGGATGGGCCAACGCCCCCTGATAGTCCAGACTGGCCTGCAACGGTCCAGCCGGAATACCGGCGTTCAACTCGCCGACCTCCAGATCCGCCAGCACGGCGCTGAAGCGGTCACCTTGCAACGAAACCTGCACAGGGGTTGTCAGCCCACTGAACGCGGTCCGATCATAAATCCCCTTGGCACCACTGAGCCGCGCGCTCAACCGGGCACGCAGCCCCTTGCCACTGTCTCCGGCCTGCAGCTCGACATCAAGCTGACCGCTCGACAGGCTAAGCAGCGCAGGCCAACTGGCCAGGGTCTGCTCAAGCGGGTTACCTGCGCGGAAATAAATCGGCGCCAGCGTGCCGTCAAGCTGCCACTGGCCATCGCTGCTGACGTTCGCCTGATGATCGAGCTGCAAACCGGCCGCGTTGGCCACCTGCCCGCGCCAGACCAGCCCGCCATCCTGCCACTCCCAGTCGCCAGAGAGCGACCAGCTTTGCGGTTTGAGCTGTGCGTGCTCGACCCGGTTGATCTCGGCGGCAAGTTCGCCGGTGGCGCTCGCTGACTGGCCCTCATCCAGCGGCAGGGTGATCGCCAGAGTGCCTACCCGCGCGGAGGTCGCCGTCAGCGCAAGCTCGGCCGCCGGTAATTGCAGACGCTGCCAGCCCAGTTCACCGGCCTTGCTCAAACCGATGGTTGCCGACCGGGCATTGGCCTGCAGCTGCAACGGCAAACGCGCGGTAACCGAGCGCGCCGCCAACTCTGGCAGGGCCAGCCGTGGCAGTTGCAGCTGCACCAGCAACGCATCGCTATTGATCTGCCAATCAGCCAACCCCTGCACTTGCAAAGGCCCATCCAACTGAACGGTGCCGCCGCTGGGCAAGGTCGCGTCAGCAGAAAGCTGCAGCGCCAACGGCTGCCCCAGCACCAGCTGTTGCTCGCTGGCCGGTTGCAGCCGCAACGCTACCTGCGCCGGCTGCAACGCGCTCGGAAACTGCTGCAGTGCCGCCAGCAGGTCAGGCACCAACACCATGTTCAGTTGTGCGTCGGGTAACGCCCAGCGGCCTTGATCACCGCTCAATTGCAGGCTCAGCTTGCCGGTCAGCGAGCCTACCCCGGCAATCGCCCAAGGCTCAGGCAGCAAGACGTTCGCCTGCAGGGCAACCGCCCCGCCCAGCCAATCCTCAACGCGGGCGGGCTTCTCTGCCGGATGCAGCTGCCAACTCAGGTTGGCCTGAGCCGCGGTCGGTATCTGCTCGAACGGCAAGGCGCCCAGCGTCAACCAGCGGCCGAGATAGCCGAACAGCCAGGGTGTCTGCGGCCAGTCGGGAATTGCCAACTGCCCCTGCCAGGCGTGCCCCTGCTGCCACTGGCTGTCGAGCCGAGCAGCCGGCAGGCCGTCAATCGCCAACGCGGCCTGCAGCGCAACATGCTCGGCGTCCAGCTGCAGGCGCGGGCTCAGCGCCAACTGCTGGCCCTCCAGATCCAGCAGCAATTGGCTGGACAGGGTTGTGCTGCCAACAGAGCGCTCACTATCCAGCCGCCAGCTGCCGGCCAGCAGGCACTGCCCCGTGCGACAGGGCAAGGTTGCCTGAATCTGCTGCAAACGTGCGGAATCAGGCAACCAGCGCGCCAGCGTGCGCCAGAAGGTTTCGTCGCCGAGAAGCACTAGAGGAGAGTCGGTTTCCGCCGCTGATGGGGCCTGCTCGGCCGCCGGCAGGTTCAGGACCAGTCGACCCGCCTCGGCACGCTTGAGCATAACGCCTGACCGCCAACCTGGCGCCAGCGCCAGTTGCTGCAGCTCGAAGGTGCTGCCGTTGTCCAGCGTCAGCGTCAACTCATCCAGCGTGAGCGCACCGGAGTGCCAGCCAGGCCCAGCCCACGTCAGCTCGCTGACACCGGCGCGCTGCAGCTGCTGGTGCAGATACAGGCGCCCGAGCAGCCCTGCCAGCACCAGCGGCAACCCAAGCAGCAGAAAAATGGAAACGCGTCGACGCATCGTCCCTACACCCAACCGGAATCCGCCCACAGGTTAGCACGCAGCCGACCCAAGACGCCTGCCAGCACCCCATTGCATTACCCAGCCCGCTTCGGCAGGCTGAACACCTGCCCACAACCGACGCGCACCATGCTCACAACAAACCTGCTCCGCCTCGGCGTTCTGCTGCTCGCCACCGCGATCCTTGTCGCTTGCCTGATCGCCGCCTGGCGCCCGATGCCCGCAGGCCTGTCTGCCAGCACCCCACTGCGCCCGGCAGACGACGCCCTGCTGCTGTTTGATCAGACCTGGCGCGACAGCAACGGCGACGAACAGATCCGGCAAGAGATCATGAACCATATCCTCGCGCTGATCGGCGAGGCCCGTGAGCTGCTGGTGATCGACATGTTCCTGTTCAACGACTTTGCCGGCACGGACAGCTATCGACCACTGTCGGCCGAACTGACCGACGCCCTGATCCACGCACGCCAGCAGCATCCCGAGATGCCGGTGGTATTGATTACCGACCCGTTCAACACCCTGTACGGCGGTCTTGAACCTGCCCACTTCGCACGACTGCGCGCCGCCGGAGTAGATGTGGTCATGACCGATCTCAGCCGGTTGCCGGCGTCCAACCCGCTGTGGACCGGCATCTGGAGCCTGTGCTGCAGCTACCTGGGCAACAGCACCGAAGGGGGCTGGCTGCCGAACCCGGTTGGCCCGGGCAAGGTCACCCTGCGCAGCTACCTGCACCTGCTGAACTTCCGCGCCAACCACCGCAAGACGCTGGTGGTCGGCACCGGCAGCGAATGGAAGGCACTGGTTACCTCGATGAACCCGCACGATGCCAGCAGCCGGCACGATAACAGCGCCGTGCAGTTCAGCGGCGCCGCGGCGCTTGACCTGCTGCAGACCGAACGCGCCGTCGCGCTGTTGTCCGGCTATCCGGCCGCGATCAACTGGCCGTCTGCACCGGCGCTTGATACCTGGCCCGCGGCTGGCAACCAGCTGCAGGTACTGACCGAGGGCGAAATCGAGGCTGGGCTGCTGCAACTGATCAACTCGGCGCAGGGTAACGACCAGCTCGACGTTGAGGTATTTTACCTGTCGTCACGGCCCATCATTGAGGCGCTGATCGCTGCCCGGGAGCGCGGCGCACGGATACGCGTGATGCTGGACCCCAACCGCGATGCCTTTGGCCGCGAGAAGAATGGCATTCCCAATCGACAGGCGGCATGGGACCTGCACGACGCCGGTATTGAGGTGCGCTGGTGCGCGACCGTCGGGGAGCAGTGTCATCGCAAGTGGGTTCGTCTGGACAGGGCTGACGGCAGTGCCGAGCTGATCACCGGTTCCGCCAACTTCACCCGGCGCAACCTGCACGACCTCAATCTGGAAACCAGCGTACGGCTGGTCAGCCGCAGCGATGACCCGCAGATCAGCACCCAGCGAGCCGACTTCGAGCGTCAATGGCAGAACGCCAACGGTGCGGTCTACAGCCTGCCCTACGCAGACTTTGCCGATCACAGCCGTTGGCGCTATCTGGTCTATCGCGTTATGGAAGCGAGCGGGCTATCAACTTTCTGAGCACCGCTCGGCGCCCATATCCGGGATGGCCGCACCAGCGTGCGGTCAGGACCACGGGCACGGCATGCCGTCCCCCTACAGCTCGGCGAAGCAGGCGGCGATGATGTCCATGCCGGCGTGCAGCTCGACATCGGTCGCGGTCAGCGGCACCAGAATGCGGATAACATTGCCGTATTGGCCACAGGACAGCAGGATCAGCCCCTTGTCCCGCGCGGCGGCAACAATACGGCCGGTCAGATCTGCATCCGGCGCACCATCGGCAGTGAACAGCTCACAGGCGACCATCGCGCCAAGGCCGCGCACATCACCGATACGCTTGTCGTCTGCCGCCAGCGCATTCAGGCGGCCGGTGAGGATCTCGCCCACGGTACGACTGCGCGCCAGCAGGTTTTCCTCTTCAAACACCTCCATCACCGCCAATGCCGCAGCACAGGCCAGCGGGCTGCCGGCGTAGGTACCGCCCAGGCCACCGGGGGCGATGGCGTCCATTACCTCCGCCCGGCCGCACACGCCTGCCACCGGAAAGCCACCGGCGATGGACTTGGCGAAGGTAGTCAGATCGGCAGCGACGCCCATCTGTTCCATGGCGAAGAAGGTGCCGGTCCGGCCAGCGCCGGTCTGCACCTCGTCTGCCACCAGCATGATGCCGTGCTGGTCACAGAGCGCGCGCAGGCGCTGCATGAAGGCCGGGCTGGCGACATAGAAACCGCCCTCGCCCTGCACCGGCTCGATGACAATGGCGGCGATATCCTGCGGCTGGGCGTCGTTCTTGAAAATCCGCTCGATACTGGCAATCGCGTCATCGTCACTGACCCCGTGCAACGGGCAGGGGAACTGGGCGCGATAGACACCACCCGGCATCAGGCCCATACCTGCCGAATAGGGCACAACCTTGCCGGTCATCGACAGGGTCATCATGGTGCGGCCGTGGTAGGCGCCGGTGAAGGCAATCACACCCGCGCGGCCGGTCGCGGCACGGGCGATCTTGACCGCGTTTTCCAGCGCTTCGGAGCCGGTCGTCACCAGCAGGGTCTTCTTCGCGAAGTCGCCGGGTACCTTCTCGTTCAGGCGCTCGCACAGGGCGATATAGGGCTCATAGGCCAGAACCTGAAAACAGGTGTGGGTGAACTGGTCCAGCTGACGGCGCACGGCATCCATCACCTTGGGGTGACGGTGGCCGGTATTGAGCACCGCAATGCCGCCGGCAAAGTCGATGTACTGTCGGCCTTCCACATCCCATACGGTCGCGTTTTCCGCACGCTGCACCGCAATCGGGTGAATCTGGCTTACACCACGCGCGACAGCATTGTGCCGCCGCTGCATCAGGGACTCGTTGGTCTTGCTCATAACCGCCTCGCGGGAAGTAAGGGGAGCAAACGGCTCCCCGTCAGGTTGGTGCACAGGGGCGGCTCAGATGCCGCCCAGACAGAGGTACTTGATCTCGATGTATTCCTCGATGCCGTACTTCGAACCTTCGCGGCCAAGACCGGAGGCCTTCATACCGCCGAACGGCGCGACCTCGGTGGAGATCAGGCCGGTATTGATGCCCACCATGCCATACTCCAGCGCCTCGGCAACGCGGAACACACGGCCAAGATCACGGGCATAGAAGTAGGCCGCCAGGCCAAACTCGGTATCGTTGGCCTGACGAATCACGTCAGTCTCGTCGCTGAAGCGGAACAGCGGCGCCAGCGGGCCGAAGGTCTCTTCGCGGGCCACGGCCATGCTGCTGTCCACGCCGGTCAGAATGGTCGGCTCGAAGAAGAAGCCGCCCAGTTCATGCGGCTTGCCACCAGCGATGACCTTGGCGCCCTTATCGGTGGCATCCTTGAGATGGCGCTGCACTTTTTCCACAGCGCGGGCGTCGATCAACGGCCCGGTCGTGACGCCCGCTTCGGTGCCGTCACCGACCTTCAGCTTGGCCACAGCATCGGCCAGCTTGGCAGCGAATGCGTCGTAGACCGAATCCTGGACGTAGATACGGTTGGCGCAGACGCAAGTCTGACCGGCGTTGCGGTACTTGGAGATCATCGCGCCCTCGACCGCGGCATCCAGATCGGCATCCTCAAAGACGATGAAGGGCGCGTTGCCGCCCAATTCCAGCGACAGCTTCTTCAACGTCGGAGCGCACTGCTCCATCAGCTTGATGCCAACACCGGTGGAGCCGGTGAAGGACAGCTTGCGCACCACCGGGTTGCTGCACAGCTCATCACCCACTTCGCGGGAGCGATCCACATCGGCAGTGACCACGCTGAACAGGCCGGCCGGTACGCCGGCCTGCTCGGCCAGGTGGGCCAGCGCCAGCGCCGAGAACGGCGTTTGCGGTGCCGGCTTGAGTACCATCGCACAGCCGGCGGCCAGCGCCGGACCGACCTTGCGGGTAATCATGGCTGCGGGGAAGTTCCAGGGCGTAATGGCCGCGGTCACACCGACCGGCTCCTTCTGCACCAGAATGCGCTTGTCGGCCTGATGACCGGGAATCACGTCGCCATAGACCCGCTTGGCCTCTTCGGCGAACCATTCCAGGAAGGAGGCGGCATAAGCCACTTCGCCACGGGCCTCGGCCAGCGGCTTGCCCTGTTCTGCGGTCATGATGCGCGCAAGGTCTTCCTGGTTCTGCATCATCAGCTCGAACCACTTGCGCAGTACCTGCGCGCGTTCCTTGGCGGTGCGCTGACGCCATTGCTGCTGCGCCTCGCGGGCGGCTTCAATGGCGCGACGGGTTTCTTCGCCGCCCATGTTCGGCACACTGCCAAGTCGTTCATGGGTCGCCGGATTGGCGATCTCGGTACGGGCGCCCTTGTCGGCCTCGCACCAGTGACCGGCGACATAGGCTTGCTGGCGAAACAGGTCAGGGCAATGCAGTTCCATCCGAAAAGTCCTCGTAACAGGGAGTGCTTCGGCTGTCGTAACGCATTTAAAACAGCCTTGTTTGATATTTCAAACATGCTAAGCGTGCGGACGCGCGCAGGCAATACCCGGACAAAGAAAAAAGCGATGGGCCAATCGATGCCCGCGAACCGGGCACCGGAATCAGGCGGCGGTTTCGCCGTCGAACAGTTCGGGGCGTACCTGCTGACCTTCTTCAAGCAGCCCGGCAACGCGCTGCAAACTGGCCAGCAGCATCAGTTGCTCCCAGTCCGCCAGTTGGCCAAAGCGCTCAAGGAAGGCACCCGGCAGCAGCGCGGGTTCGGCCTGAATGGCCGCCAGCCCCTTTTCAGTCAGGGCCAGATGCACCTTGCGCTTGTCGCTGGTACTGCGCACCCGATGCAACAGGTCGCGACTTTCCAGACGATCAATGATGGTACTGAGCGTGGCTTGCGATACACTCACCTGCCGCGCCAGATCTCCCAGGGTGCTTTCTCCCATGGCCTTGATGCTGTGCAGAATGAGCAGTTGAATGGGCGTCAGGCCACTGTGGCGACCAAGACGCTTGGCGTGAATCTCGCTGGCGCGCTGCAAACGGCGCAGGGCAAGATAAAGATCGTGCATCATATGCATGCGTTATACCTCCCGACGACGAAGACGCTCCTTGCAAAAGTTACAGCAAGAAAAAGAGCATCTCCCAGAAAAACCTTAATAACGCGAAAAGATACACCCAATTTACTTTCACTTCAAAACAATAAGCCTCGTTCGGCTCCCCCAAATCCCCCCTGCCATTCCAGCTGCCCTGACAAGAGCCCCCTGATAGACTGCTGCCAGACACCGCCATTCAGGCGAAACACATCCGATAACAACAGTCCGTGCCGATGAAACCCACTTCGTTCCGGGTCGTGCTCAGCAGCGCGTTGCTCTGCACAACCCACCTCGCGTACAGCGCCCCGGATGCGCTCAGACTGCCCTCCCAGACCGTGCTCGGTGCCAGCGATGACAGCCGTGACCTGGGCCTGCCACTGGCGCGCAGCAGCCTGTTCGCCGAGCAGCTACCAACAGCCAATCTCGGCGCCAACCTGTCCGAGCCCCTGCAAAGGGTGCCGGGCCTGCTTGCGCTGAACCGCCAGAACTACGCCCAGGACGTACAGATTTCATCCCGCGGCTTCGGCGCCCGCGCCCAGTTCGGCGTGCGCGGTGTGCGCCTGCTGCAGGACGGCATCCCTCTGACCATGCCCGACGGCCAGGGCCAGCCGGCATTATTCGATCTCGATAACCTGCAACGCATCGAAGTACTGCGTGGCCCGCTCAGCAGCCTGTACGGCAACGCCTCGGGCGGCATCATTCAGGGCTTCAGCAGCGAAGGCAGCTACTACCCTACCCTGAGCAGCCGCAGCAGCATCGGCAGCGACGGACTCTGGCGAGAACGCCTGAAGTACGGCGCGCAATATGGCGACCTCAATGTCGCCGCCAACATTTCCCGACTCGAAACCGACGGTTACCGCGACCACAGCGAAACCCGCCGCGACATGGCCAACCTGCGTCTGGGCTGGGATATCGACGATGCCTCCAGCCTGACCCTGCTGTTCAGTGCGCTGGACCAGCCGGACACCCAGGACCCGCTGGGCCTGACCGCCGCCGCGCTGGCCGCTGACCGCCAGCAGGCCGTAGCCCAGGCCGAGCGATTCGATACCCGCAAAAGCGTCAGCCACCAGCAAACCGGGATGAACTACCAGCGCCGCCTGGCCAACGATGACCAGATCACCGTGATGGTCTACGGCGGCGAGCGCGACGTGCAGCAGTTTCTGGCTTTCCCCGGCGATTCGCAGTATTCCGGCGGGGGCGTCATTGAGCTTGATCGCCGTTTCGGCGGCAGCGAGCTGGGCTGGCAACGCGACACATCGCTGTTCGCATTACCGGTCACCCTGGCCGCGGGCCTTGGCTGGAATTATCAGGGCGAAGGCCGCAAGGGCTTTGTAAACCAGTTCGGCCGCAAGGGCGGTCTGCAACGTGAAGAGTTCAACCGGGTGGAAAGCCGCGAAGCCTACCTGATCAGCACCTGGCAGCTGGCACCGCGCTGGAGCCTGACTGCCGGCGCGCGCTACAGCAAGGTCAACTTCGATTCCGACGACAAGTACCTGGCCGACGGTCAGGACGACAGCGGTTCGGTCCGCTACGACGAAACCACGCCGGCACTCGGGTTGAGCTACCAGTGGACACCGACCGTCAGCGTCTACGCCGCCGTTGGCAAGGGATTTGAAACACCGACCGCACAGGAGCTGGCCTACCGTCCGAACGGCAGCGGCCTGAATCTGGACCTGCGCCCGAGCACTGCCGATAACGCCGAGGTCGGCTTCAAACTGCGCCGTGACCGGACGCAGATCGATGTGGCGCTGTTCCATGCCCGGGTCGACGATGAAATCGTCGCCGGCGAGCCGCAGCTGAACACTGACCGCTCCACCTATGCCAATGCCGGCAAATCGACCCGTCGCGGCCTTGAGCTCAGCGTCGAGCAGCAGCTTGCCTCAAGCCTGACGGGCTACCTGGCCTACACCTGGCTGGACGCGCGTTTCGACCGCTACATCAACGGTAACGGCGATGATCTGGCCGGCAACCGCCTGCCCGGCGTACCGCGCCACAGCCTCTACGCCGAGTTGGCCTGGCAACCGACCGAACAGGTGAGCACCGCGCTGGAAATGCAGAGCCTGAGCCAGCGCTACGCCAACGACGACAACAGCGCCGACGCCGCAGGCTATGCGGCCTTCAACTGGCGCGCCAGCTACCGCCAGCAGCTCGGCAATCTGCAGCTGGAGCCGTTCGTCCGCATCGACAACCTGAACGACCGCGAGTACATCGGCTCACTGATCGTCAACGGCGCCGGCGCCCGCTACTACGAACCGGCGCCGGAGCGCAGCTGGCTGCTTGGCCTGGACGTAGAGTACCGCTGGGACTGAGCCCAACCATCAGGCGCGGTCGATGCTGACGGCGTCGAACGCCCCGGGCCGGCGCGCCAGCAGCACGAAGATCAGCGCAGCAATGGCCATCATGATCGGCAGTGCGTGGCCGGTCAGCCACTGGCTGACCGCGCCCGTCAGCATCGGCCCGAGCAAACAGCCAAGGCCCCAGAGCATGGCGATGTGGGCATTGGCGCGCACCAGTTCATCATCCCGGTAACGCTGCCCAACCAGAATGATCGACAGGGTATAGAGCGCGCCGGCACTGGCGCCAAACAGCACCAGCACCGGCCAGATCAGCACCGTATGCAGTACCAGCGGCAAGGCAATACTGCTGAGCAGCAATATCAGCCCGCAGAACCTGAACAGCGCGGTGCGCGAGACTCGATCCGCCAGCGCACCAACCGGCACCTGCAGCACCGCATCGCCGACCACCACGGTGC
The DNA here is from genome assembly GCF_056859475.1 of Halopseudomonas sp. L-58. Taxonomy (NCBI): domain Bacteria; kingdom Pseudomonadati; phylum Pseudomonadota; class Gammaproteobacteria; order Pseudomonadales; family Pseudomonadaceae; genus Halopseudomonas; species Halopseudomonas sp. L-58. Next base: position 51,796 of record NZ_JBSXON010000038.1, on the reverse strand, counting down.
TGACCATGATCAGCGCCAGCTGCTGGGCAAAGCCCTCGCGGATCAGATAAACCGGCAGCAAGGTCAGGGTCATGGTTTCAAACCCGGCAAACAGCACCATCGCCCAGGCAATCGCCGGCAGCTGACGGATGAAGCGGCGCAGGCCACGCCCGCCTGCGGCGGCCGCATCCACCACCGGCGCACCGGAGACGGTCATCAGCATCAGACTGCCGAACACCAGCAGCCCGGTGGACAGCCAGAAACCACTGTCCGCCTCGGTGCCGATAAAGCCCAGCAGCAAAGGCCCGCATAGCTGGCTGAGGGCAAAACCGCTGCCGTATACCGCCACCAGCCGCCCGCGCAGGCGATCCGGCACAATCTGATTGATCCAGCTTTCGCCAAGGATAAAGGTCACCGTCAGCGAAATGCCCAGCACCAGCCGCAGCAGCAGCCAGACCCCATAGCTCGGCCAGATCGCCAGCAGCGCAACCGATACCGCACTGCAGACCATTACCAGGCGCAGGGTATTCTCCGAACCAAGCCGTCCCGCCAGCCGCCCGCTCAAACGCGAGCCCAGCACAATACCCACCGCCGGCATCCCCGCCATGATGCCAATGGCAAAGGTGCTGTAACCCCATTCGTGCAGGCGCAGCGACACCAGCGGCAGGGTCACGCCAAGCGCCAGCCCGACGATCACCACCGCGGCGGTGACAACGGTGTAGGTTTTCCAGTTCATAGGGGTCTCAAGCTGCAAGCTGCAAGCTGCAAGCTGCAAGCTGCAAGCTGCAAGCTGCAAGCTGCAAGCTGCAAGCTGCAAGCTGCAAAAGGATTAGTTGCGCGGCGGGGCCGTCAACGATTGTTTCGTTTTTTACTATGCAAGACTGCGAGACAACCCGCGCAGCACGGTGCTACGCGGGTTTTACTTGCAGCTTGAGGCTTGCAGCTTGCCGCTGCTCCAAGCAGCGCAGCTGCTTAGAGCTTGATCCACGTCGCCTTCAGTTCGGTGTACTTGTCGAAGGCGTGCAGCGACTTGTCGCGGCCGTTACCGGACTGCTTGAAGCCACCAAAGGGCGCGGTCATGTCGCCGCCGTCGTACTGGTTGACCCAGACGCTGCCTGCGCGCAGGGTACGCGCCGCGCGGTGCGCCTTGGACAGGTCGCTGGTCCAGACTGCCGCGGCCAGACCGTAGATGGTGTCGTTGGCAATTTGCATGGCTTCGTCGAAGCTGCTGAAGCCGATGACCGACAGCACCGGCCCGAAGATTTCCTCGCGGGCAATCCGCATGCTGTTGGTGACGCCATCGAACACGGTGGGCTCGACAAACAGCCCGCCGGTTTCTTCCATCACCCGCTTGCCGCCGAGCTTCAGGGTTGCACCGTCGGCGTGACCGGCGTCGATATAGCGCAGCACGGTTTCGATCTGGGTTGTATCGACCAGCGCACCCACGCTGGTATTCGGATCCAGCGGGTGACCCGGTGCCCAGCTGCGCTTGAGCGCCTCAACCACCTTGGCGACAAACGCCTCGCGGATCGACTCTTCCACCAGCAGACGCGAGCCGGCGGTACAGACCTCGCCCTGGTTATAGGCGATAGCGCTGGCCGCAGCTTCCGCCGCGGCATCCAGATCCGGTGCATCGGCGAATACCACGTTCGGACTCTTGCCACCGGCTTCCAGCCAGACGCGTTTCATGTTCGACTCGCCGGCGTAGATCATCAACTGCTTGGCTACGCGGGTGGAGCCGGTGAACACCAGGGTATCGACATCCATGTGCAGCGCCAGCGCCTTGCCGACGGTGTGGCCGTAACCGGGCAACACGTTCAGCACGCCCGCCGGGATACCAGCCTCAACCGCCAGCGCAGCGACACGGATGGCGGTCAACGGAGACTTCTCCGACGGTTTCAGAACCACCGAGTTACCGGTTGCCAGTGCCGGGCCCAGTTTCCAGCTGGCCATCAGCAGCGGGAAGTTCCACGGCACAATGGCCGCAACCACACCGACCGGCTCGCGGGTCACCAGACCCAGCTCGTCGTGGGCGGTAGGTGCCACTTCGTCGTAGACCTTGTCGATTGCCTCAGCGCTCCAGCGGATCGAGCGGGCTGCACCGGGAATGTCGACCGCCATGGAATCGCCAATCGGCTTGCCCATGTCGAGGGTTTCCAGCAGCGCCAGTTCTTCGCCGTGCTGCTCAATCAGGTCGGCAAAGCGCTGCATGATGCGCTTGCGCTGCACCGGCGCCTTGCGCGACCAGACGCCGCTGTCGAACACCGCACGGGCATTGGCCACTGCCAGATCGGCATCGGCCTGATCGCAGCTGGCAATCTGCGCCAGCACGCGGCCGTCGATCGGCGATACACAGTCAAAGGTCTCGCCGCTGAGCGCCGGCTGGTATTGGCCGGCCACAAACGCCTGGCCCTGAATCTGCAGCGCGGCCGCGCGCTGCTCCCAGTCCTGCCGACTGACTGCCTTGCTCATGTTCTGCTCCTTGCTGCTGTTGCGCTGAAGGGAATTGAAATTCCGGCAACAGTAATTCAGTCCGCGGGAATAATTCAATATTTTTGACAAACGATAATAAAAGAACCGCTCTGCTTCGCTTAACACCCCTTTGACGTTTGTTATTTTTGACATAGACTTTCCTGCATCAGCGCCACCGCCCACCCCTCCCGACGATGACGTTGCAGTCTGCCTCACTTCACCCCTCAGCCAGGATTGCATCATGACCAGCTTGCAGCACCCGACACCCGCCCAGGACCTCAGCCTTGACCCGTTCTGGATGCCCTTTACCGCCAACCGTCAGTACAAGGCCAAGCCCAGGCTGCTGGCCAGCGCGTCCGGTGTCTACTACACCGACGTCGACGGGCGACAGGTGCTCGACGGGACCTCCGGGCTGTGGTGCTGCAACGCGGGGCACGGTCGTCGCGAGATCTCCGAAGCCGTCAGCCGCCAGATCCAGCAGATGGACTTTGCGCCCACGTTCCAAATGGGCCACCCGCTGCCGTTCCAGTTGGCCGAGCGGCTGAGTGAGCTGGCCCCGGCAGGCCTGAACCGGGTGTTTTTCACCAACTCGGGGTCCGAGTCGGTCGATACCGCCCTGAAGATTGCACTGGGCTATCAACGCGCCATCGGCCAGGGCACCCGGACCCGACTGATCGGCCGTGAGCTGGGTTATCACGGCGTCGGTTTTGGCGGCGTATCGGTCGGCGGCATGGGCAACAATCGCAAGGCGTTCATCCCGCAACTGCCGGGGGTAGACCACCTGCCACACACCCTGGATCTGGAGCGCAACGCCTTCACCAAGGGCCTGCCGACCTTCGGTATCGAGCGGGCCGAGGCCCTGGAAGCACTGGTTACCCTGCACGGCGCCGAGAACATTGCCGCCGTCATCGTCGAGCCGATGTCGGGCTCGGCGGGCGTCATCCTGCCACCCCAGGGCTATCTGCAGCGGCTGCGCGAGATAACCCGCAAACACGGCATCCTGCTGATCTTTGACGAGGTCATTACCGGTTACGGCCGCGTTGGCGCACCCTTCGCCTCGCAACGCTGGGGCGTCACGCCGGACATCATCACCACCGCCAAGGGGCTGACCAACGGCTCAATCCCGATGGGCGCGGTGTTTGTTGCCCAGCATATTCACGACGCCTTCATGCAGGGCCCGCAGGGGCTGATCGAGTTCTTCCACGGCTACACCTACTCCGGTCACCCGGTCGCTGCCGCCGCCGCGCTGGCAACGCTCGATATCTATGCCAACGAACAACTGCTGACCCGCGCTGCCGAGCTGGAAGACTACTGGGCCGATGCGCTGCACAGCCTGCGTGACCTGCCGAACGTGATCGACATCCGCAACACCGGACTGGTCGGCGCCGTGCACCTGGCCAGTCGTCCGGACGCCCCCGGTGTCCGTGGCTACGAGGTGTTCGATGGCTGTTTCTGGGAAGGCGCAATGGTGCGTTGCAGCGGCGACATCATTGCCATGTCGCCACCGCTGACTGTGGAGAAGGCCGAACTGGATCGTCTGGTCGACACCCTCGCTACCGTGATTCGTCGCACCGCCTGAGCTTGTCCGGCTGCTGTCGGAAACGACGGCAGCCAAAACCTTACAGGGAGCCATCATGAGTATTTCCAGCATCATTGATTTCGCCACTGCCGACACCCCGGCAGAGCACTACCGTCCGGACGCCGCCAAGATCATCAGCGGCGACCCGGCACAGAACGTGCGCAATCACTACAGCAGCCCGGACGGCCAGTTCAGCACCGGTATCTGGGAGGCCGAACCCGGTCACTGGACAGTCAGCTACAGCGAGCACGAGTACTGCGAGATTCTCGAGGGCGAGTCGGTACTGCACGACGCCGACGGCAACAGCCGGGTGCTGCGCACCGGCGACCGCTTCGTCATCCCCGCCGGTTTCAGCGGCAGCTGGGAAGTCCGCGAGCGCACCCGCAAGGTCTACGTGATCTACGAACCGGCCAGCTGATCAGCACCGCCGGTTTGACGTATCACGCCCCACCACCTAGGTTGGAGAAGAAGCCATACGGATACGGCGGGAGCAATTGGTGAGGCGTCTTGTCTTTCTTGTCAGCCTGTTATCACTGTCACTGACGGTACTTCCAGCCTGTGCCCAGGAGCCGGCTCCGCTCGAGTTCGCGCTGGCCGACTTCCCCCCGTACTTCCAGATCGACGACCAGGGGGAGCCTGGCGGCCCGGTGCTGGCGCTGGCCGACGCGCTGTTTGCCGAGGCCGACTTGCCCTTTGCCACACGCGCTTACCCCGCCGCCCGTCTGTACAGCAGGCTGCAGCAGGGGCAAACGACCGTCTCCATGGGCGGCGAAGGGCACCCGGGAATGCTGGTCGGCGCCCTGCAGGGCAATGTCCCGGTGTTCAACCTGGCCCTGAACATCTACCGCAAGCCGCTGCAACCGGCCATCCGCAGCCCGGCGGACCTGGCAGGCAGCAGCGTGATCCTGATTGGCGCCTACCGTTATGGCGCACTCGGCGAACAGCTCAAGGCCCCCGGCGCTCGGGTTCGGATTGCCTACGCCAACAGCCACTCCGGGGCGTTGCAGATGCTGTTGCACAATCGCGCGCCCTATCTGCTCAACTATGACGATCCGATGCGCGGCCTGATCGATGCGCTGCCGGCCGACAGCATTGCCAGTGACCCGCTGGTGCGGATGGATGTCTACCTTTTCATATCCCGCGCCCATCCCGATGCCGAAGGCCTGCGTGATCGGCTGGATGCCGCACTGCGCAGGGTAAAACAGCGCGGCGATGTACAACGGATTCTGGCCGCAGCGCTTTACCGGCAGTGACCTGCAGCCCGGTCCGATTACAAAACACAGTGGTCTAAACGTGACCAGCCGGTTACATTTCTCGTCAGCACTGACATCGAAACCAACAATCCAATAGTCCCATTGATCGGGCAGCGGCTTTCAATAGCCAGGTAGCGCCCGATTACGCCCCTGTTGCAGGAGCTCAGGACACAGCCAGGAGTCCAGTCTGATGTCGCGTTTACCGGTCATTGTCGGCTTCGGCGGCTACAACGCCGCCGGCCGCAGCTCTTTCCACCACGGTTTTCGGCGCATGGTGATCGAGTCCCTGCCCGCTGCCGAGCGGCAGGAGACACTCGCAGGCCTGGCCGTACTGATGAAGCTGGTGAGCGTCGAGAACGATCAATATATCGATACCGATGGCCAGCCGCTGACTCTCGCCGACATCGAGCAGCGTTTTGGCCAGCAGATCCTCGACGGCACCCTGGTACGCCGCATCGAAAAGCGCTATCTGGACGTCGACGCCGCCCACTGGCAAAAGAATCTGACCGTCACCGGTGAAGCCGGCAAGCCCTTCTCCTTCATTACCCTGAGCAAGCAGCTGCCCGAGCCGCTGCCGAGCGACTGGGTGGTTGAGCCGCTGAACGACACCGAAGTCATGGTCACCGTGTATGACGGCTGCGATCTCAAGGTCGACAGCTTCCGCGCCCTGCCGGTGAAGTCGGCCGGCCAGTTGCCCAGTGGCCTGGAGCCCGGTGAGCTGTACGCCTCGCGCTTTCATCCGCGCGGCCTGCAGCTGACCATCGTTGCCGCCACCGACGCCCTGCGCTCGGTCGGCATCGACTGGCAGACCATCGCCAACAGTGTTGAACCCGACGAAGTCGCGGTGTTTGCCAGCAGCGCCATGAGCCAGCTTGACGAAAACAGCTTCGGCGGCCTGATGCAGTCGCGCCTGAAAGGCGGCCGGGTCAGCGCCAAGCAGCTCGCGCTCGGCCTGAACAGCATGCCGGCCGACTTTATCAATGCCTATATTCTCGGCAGCGTCGGCACCACCGGCGCCATCACCGGCGCCTGCGCCAGCTTCCTCTATAACCTGCAAAAAGGCAGCGACATGATCACCAGCGGCCGCGCCCGCGTGGTACTGGTCGGCAACGGGGAAGCGCCGATTACCCAGGAATGCATCGAGGGCTACGGCGCCATGGGCGCGCTGGCCACCGAAGACGGTCTACGCCAGATTGGCGGCAGCGACGAGGTCGACTTCCGCCGTGCCAGCCGCCCGTTCAGCGCCAACTGCGGTTTTACCCTGGCAGAGTCCGGCCAGTTCTTTGTGCTGATGGACGACGCCCTGGCGATGGAACTGGGCGCAGATATTCACGGCGCGGTGCCGGACGTGTTCATCAACGCCGACGGCTTCAAGAAATCGATTTCCGCACCCGGCCCCGGCAACTATCTGACCATGGCCAAAGCGGTCCACGCGGCCATGCAGATCGTTGGCCCGGAGGCGGTGCGCCAGCGCAGTTTCATTCAGGCTCACGGCTCCAGCACCCCGGCCAACCGGGTAACCGAGTCGGAAATTCTCGACCGCGTGGCCGAGGCGTTCGACATCAGCAGCTGGCCGGTCGCGGCGGTGAAAGCCTACGTCGGGCATTCACTGGCCAGCGCCAGTGCCGATCAGTTGGCCGCAACCCTCGGCAGCTTCAAGTACCAGATTATCCCGGGCATCAAGACCATTGATCAGGTCGCCGATGATGTGCACCAGCAGCGTCTGCTGATCAGCACCCGCGATATCGACCGCAGCCAGCTGCCGCTGGAAGTCGCTTTTATCAACTCCAAGGGCTTTGGCGGCAATAACGCCAGTGCCGTAGTGATCGCCCCGACGGTCGTCGAACGGATGCTGAAAAAACGCTACGGGGCCGAGGCATTCGAGGCCTGGCAGCAGCGCCGCGAACAGACCCGCGCCGCGGCCGCGGCCTATGACCAGCGCGCACTCAAGGGCCAGCTGGATATCATCTACAACTTCGGTCAGAACATGATCGACGAGTCGGCAATCGAGATCAGCGACGCGCAGATTCAGGTGCCCGGGTTCAGCAAGGCGCTGACCTTCCGCACCGATGAGCGCTTCAAGGACATGCTGGACTGATTTGACCGCAGGGCACGGCCTGCCGTGCCCCGCTCCCGCCTCAGGCTGCCTCGGCCAGTTTTGCCAGCCATCCGGCTTGCTCGGCTTCACTCAGCAGACTCGCCGTAATGCTGTTGCGCGCCAGCGCAATCGCCTGCTCACGGGTCATGTTCAGGGCATCGCGCACCGCGACAAAGTTGGCCAAAAGATAACCGCCAAAATAGGCCGGATCATCCGAGTTGATGGTGACCTTCACGCCCTGCTCCAGCAACTGCAGGATGTTGTGCTCGCGCATGTCGGCAAATACCTTCAGGCGGGTATTGGACAGCGGGCAAACGGTCAACGGCATCTGCTCGGCGATCAGCCGCTGGACCAGCGCCGGGCTTTCGACACAGCGTACACCGTGATCGATACGCACTACCTTGAGCAGATCCAGCGCCTGTTCAATGTACTCGGCCGGCCCCTCTTCACCCGCATGGGCCACGCAGGCCAGCCCGGCCTCCCGGGCCATGGCAAACACGCGCTGGAACTTGTCCGGCGGGTTGCCCCGCTCGGAACTGTCCAGCCCGACGGCGACGAAATGCTCGCGCAGCGGCAGCGCCTCTTCCAGCGTGGCGATGGCATCGTCCTCACTGAGGTGGCGCAGGAAGCTGAGGATCAGCCGCGAGCTGATACCCAGCTGCCGCTCGCCCTCGGCCAGCGCCCGTGAGATACCGGCCAGTTGCACCGCAATGGGTATACCCCGCACCGTGTGCGTCTGCGGGTCAAAGAACGGCTCGACGTGCACCACACCGTCGGCAGCGCAACGCTGCAGGTAGGCCCAGGTCAGGTCAAAGAAGTCCTGCTCCGTACGCAGGGCATCGGCGCCCTGGTAATAGATATCGAGAAAGTCCTGCAGGTTGCCGAACTCGTAGGCCGCGCGCAGCGCCTCCACATCGGCGTAGGGCAAGGTGATGCCGTTGCGCTCGGCCAGCGCAAACATCAATTCGGGCTCAAGACTGCCCTCCAGATGCATGTGCAGCTCGGCCTTGGGCAACGCGCGGAGAAAATCGGTATCGGGGAAGGACATGGGCAACTCCTGGAATCCTGCTGCACGAACGTGCAGTTCATGCAGCAAAGGATATGCCAAGCGCGGGTTAGCTGTCCTGCAAACTGGCCCTCCTTGTTCTAGCCCGGCCAGTTGCCTAGCTCCTGAATGGCGCGGTTGTTTCGTCAGCTTTTCGCCTTTGCCGGCGAGCCAAAGGGGGCCGCTTGCCCGGCCCCCCTTGGCGATCCCCCCGGGCACCCGACTACGCGGCCCTTCGGGTTCGCTGCGTTGCTCGATTTATCGGGGAGCCACAAAACTCGGCTCTACGAGCCTCAGACATCCTGTGGCTCTTATTCCCGATAAATCTGCGCTACTCGCCCGCGTAAACGGGACAAAACCCGAGTGCACACTCCACCATCCACGCATTCAGCAGCAACACTTGGCGCAGTGCCTCGGCACTCACCCTGAAATGTCGTGAAGTATTGAAGGCAAGCGCGCTAGAGAGCACTCAATTACTTACGAGCCCGAATCGCCGCCATAAACGCAGCCATCTCGGCATCGCGATCGGCAGCAACCTGCTGCACGTTGGGATTCTGCGCCAGCAGTTCCAGCAGCGCTGCACCCTGAGGCAGTTCGGCCTTGAGGTCGATATCGAACAGTTTCTGCGCGACAGTGCAAGCCAGATCAAAGCTGTAGAGGAAGAACAGGTCGGCGATGGTCATTTCGCTGCCGGCCACGTAGGGCGCGAAGCGGGCATGACGGGCCAGGGTGGCAACACCGGCCAGCAACTCGACGCGGGCCTTGTCCTTGATCGCCTGATCGACCTTGCCACCGAAAAACACTTCCATAAAGCAGGAACGGGCCGGCAGTTCGATATACAGCTCGATCTCCTTGGTCAGCGCCCGCACCACCCCGCGCTCATAGGGGTCGCTTGGCAGCAGCGGCTTGCCACCCTGGGTTTCCTCGATGTATTCCAGGATGACATTGGTTTCATTGAGAAAGCCCTTGTCGGTCTCCAGTACCGGAACCTTGCCGCGCGGACTGATTGCCAGAAACTCGGGGTCCTGGCTGCCATGCACGTGATTGATTTCGAACTCGACGCCCTTTTCCAGCAGCCCCAGCTTGACCATGTTGAAGTAGTTGCTGGCGGCAAAGCCGTGTAGTCTGATCATCCTGTTGTTCTCCATTGTTAGGCGGAAGTGGCGACACCGTGACGCGCCCTGATTTGTACCCGCTCAGGTGATAATGCGCCAGTGTCATCATGGCTCTGAATGCGCCAACAACGACACCCGGCTAGACTGACTGCAAACCCGATAAAAAAGGCCCCGCCATGCTGACATCCGACGAAATCATCGAAATCAACCTGCTCAGCCAGTTCAACCTGGCCAACTCCCTGGAAGGACTCAAGATCCACAGCCACGATGCCGATCCGGCGATTGTCGCCGCCGCCGAGCGTCTGTTTGCCAAGGGCCTGATCACCCAGCACGACGGCGGCTATCTGACCAGCCTCGGCCTGGACGCCGCCGAACACAGCCAGACCCTGCTGACCATTCTGCGTACTGCTGCATCCTGACACGCCACATGCAGTCGCACGGTGAAATCCAGCCACGCATTGAAGAGGGCATTGACCGCAAGGCTCTGAATACCCTGCGCAAGCGCTTCATGGCACTCAACGCCACGCGCTTGCGCCGGGTTCTGCAGGCACTGCCCACCAGGCAGTACAACGTACTGCAGCTGATTCCGCTGCTGTTTGACGTCAACTATCCCTTGTTGCCCGGCTTTGTTTCCCGCGACACGCCCTGCGGGCTGGCCAATTTCGAACCGGAAACCGCCAGCCTGCAGGTGGCCCAGAGCCTGACCCGCAGCTTCCAGTACCGCCGCCATCCCGCAGGCTTCACGCCGCACATTCAGGGGCTGTACCTGATGGGCAGTGGCGGTACCATCGGCCAATCCGAACAAAGTGACCTGGATATCTGGGTCTGCCACACCCCCAATCTGTCTGCCGCCCAGCGCGACGAGCTGAGCCGCAAGTGTCAGGCGATCAGCGACTGGGCAGCAACCCAGAGCTGCGAAGCCCACTTCCACCTGGTCGACCCGACCCACTTCGCCCAGGGCGCGCGTGAGAACACCCTCGGCATCGAGGACTGCGGCACCACCCAGCACTACCTGCTGCTGGACGAGTTTTATCGCACCGCCATTTTGCTCGGCGGCCGTTTTCCGCTGTGGTGGCTGGTGCCGGTATACGAGGAGGCGCGCTACGCCCACTACACCGACCAGCTGATCAGCAAGCGCTTTATCAAGCAGGCCGACAGCCTCGACTTCGGCCATGTCGCCAGCATTCCCGCCGGCGAATTTGTCGGCGCCGGCCTGTGGCAACTGTTCAAGGGTATCGACTCGCCCTACAAATCGGTGCTCAAGCTGCTGCTGACCGAGGTGTACTCCAGCGAACACCCGCAGGTGCGCTGCCTCAGTCTGGATTTCAAGCAGGCCATTTTTGCCGGTCAGCTGGACGAGGACGAGCTGGACCCCTACGTCATGCTGTACCGCAAACTGGAGCGTTATCTGGTCAACCGCGGCGAATCCGAGCGACTGGAACTGGTGCGCCGCTGCCTGTACATCAAGGCCAATGTGCGCCTGAGCCGGCGCAGCGGCATGATGGACTGGAAGCGCAATATCATGGAAAAGCTGGTGCGCGAGTGGCACTGGGGCCCGCGTCAGCTGCAGCAGATGGACGACCGCACCCAGTGGCGCATCCGCGAGGTCAGCGCCGAACGTCGCCAGCTGGTCAACGAGCTGACCCACAGCTACCGGCTGCTGTCGCAGTTTGGTCGCAGCCAGGATGTGATCAATCAGGTCAGTGCCCGCGACCTGTCACTGCTCGGCCGTCGTCTGTATGCCGCCTTCGAGCGCAAGGCCGGCAAGATCGAGTTCATCAATCCCGGCATCAGCCCGGATTTGAGCGAACCGGTGCTGACCATCAGCCAGAACCTGTCGGCAGACGAAGGGGAGCCCTACTGGAGCCTCTACCGCGGCACACTGAACGTGCAGGAGCTGAGCGACCATCTGCCACTGAAACGGTCGAGACAGTTGCTGGAGCTGCTGGCCTGGGGGCAGCGCAACGGCGTGATTGACGGGGCTACCCGCTTTGCCCTGCATCCGGGCGACAGCGCCCTGACCGAGTACGAACTCAACAGTATCGTGCATTGCCTGCGCCAGCAGTTCCCGCTGCCGTTGCCGGCACTCACCGAAACCGCCCTGTCGCGCGCCAGCGAGCCGTGCAAGGTAGTGCTGCTGGTCAATATCGGCCTCGACCCGCTACCCGGCAACAGCCAGAAAAACCTGCACCTGATCAGCAGCCATACCGATGCGCTGGGCTACTCGGGGATGCGCGACAACCTGATTCTGAGCATCGATCAGATCACCCTCAACAGCTGGAACGAGCTGCTGGTGCATCAGTACAGTGGCGAAGAAGCCTGCATGCAGGCCCTGCAGGACTACCTTACCAGCGGTCGCGAACATCAGCGCCTGCCCGAGCTGGAGGTACGCTGTTTCTGCCGCAACCGGGCCAGCGCGATCGCCGAACGTGTAGAGCAGCTGTTTCGTGACGCCTCAAACCACCTGCTCTCGGGTCAGCCAGAGCGCTTCCTGCTGCAGTTGCAAAACGGCTACCGTGCGCTGGAATGGCAGGATGAGCAGATCCGCATGCAGACCCTCAGCGACCGTGAACAGCTGCTGCGCTACCTCGGCAAACCCACACCACGCTACAGCAAGCTGGCATTGGACAACTACGCCCTGCAAGGCCAGGATCTGGCGCTGATCCTGCCGCAGGACCAGCCAGGGCGCATCCAGCTGTTCTACCGTCTCAAGCCGCAGGGCTATGCCGAGATCAGCCTGCTGGATGAACGCGGTGCGCTATGGAGCACACGCCAGAGCTACCGCGACGAACAGACCCTGCTGCTGCCGCTGCTGCGGTTTCTGCAGAGCATTCGGCAGCGCCGCCAGGCCAACCAGCCACTGGACAGCAGCGTGAACGAAGGGGATCTGCTGGTATACGCCATTCTGCCGGCCCTTGACGGTCATCCGCTGCGCATCGAGCAGCGCCCACTGCCGCGTGGCGGCATGGATCCCGACATCTACGCGGTCCAGGCGATCGCCGAGCCCGGCGGCAGCCGCGGTCCGCGGGTCACCATTTTCTGCGATCACCGGGAGTTCTCCGAGCTGGAGTACGGCGAACGCCTGTACCGGGAAGTGGCGAGCCATATCCTCGGCCAGCGCCGCCACCGCGAAGCCTATCCGTGCTACATCACCGATCTGGACCTGTCCGCCATCGACCCGGGCGGGCGCATGCAGACCGTTCAGTACCTGCGCTATCGGCAGCAGCTGGAAACGGCATTGAACGACGCCATGCAGGCGCTGGCCTGACGTCCGGCGGGCTCAGCGCGATGCGGCGGAGGGATTCTGCCAGGCCGCGCGGCGCTGCGCGGCTGCATCAATGATCTCGCACTGACGACGGTCGGACGCCTTGCCCCACTCAAGGATTTCATCCAGCAGACGGCCACAGCCCATGCACAGATCGCCGTCCAGGCAGCACTTGCGCACGCAGGGGGAAGGCTGGCGCCCGCGGCTGCTCACAACGACTCCGCGTCGATATCCAGCTCGACATCTTCACCACTGAACTCTTCCAGCACGCCAGCCAGTACCTCCCCCAGCGTGCCTTCACCGCTGTCATGCAACCAGCCGCGCTCGGGATCAAAGTTGAAGTGCAGCGTGCGGTCCGGAGTCGCCAGCCACAGCTCGCGTGACGCCGGCTGGCGGCCGACCACCAGCCGCTGCCCCTCCGGCAGTATCAGCACCAGCGAACCGTCAATGTGCTCCATCTCCAGATCCAGGTCGCCGCCGTCAAGGGCGTGCTCGATCAGGTCCTGCACCCGATCCACGGTCTGGTGAAATGCCGCTTCGCTCATGTCCTGCATTGTCTGTCTCTCATCTGGCTCGGGCGCCTGTGCGCCGTTTTCCGTCCGCCCGGCCGCTGGCTGATGCGTCCGACCGGGTGGCTGGGTATACTGCCGGGTATTCTACCTGTAAGGATTTCAACATGAAGCCATTCGCTGCGGCCCTGTTTACGCTCCTGGTTCTCACCGGTTGCGGTCAGAAAGGCCCTCTCTACCTGCCCGAGGACACGGCTGCCACTTCCGCGGTCCAAACCGAGACCACCGAGCAATCGACCGAGAAGTGATGCATCCATGACCGCGTTTGATTATCGCAACGGCGAACTCTACGCCGAAGGCGTCGCCCTGTCCGCTATTGCCGAGCAATACGATACGCCCTGCTTCGTATACTCCCGTGCTGCCATCGAACAGGCCTATGACGCCTGGGACAGCGCGCTGGAAGGCGTTCCCCATCTGGTTTGCTTCGCCGTCAAGGCCAACTCCAACCTGGGCGTGCTGAACCTGCTGGCCCGCCGTGGTGCCGGCTTCGACATCGTTTCCGGTGGCGAACTGGAGCGCGTGCTGGCCGCCGGCGGTGATCCGGCCCGGATTGTCTTCTCCGGACTGGGCAAGACCGCCGCCGAAATGCGCCGTGCTTTGGAAGTGGGTATCCACTGCTTTAACGTCGAATCCGCCGCCGAGCTGGAGCGTCTGCAGCAGGTCGCTGCGGAGCTGGACGTCAAGGCCCCGGTTTCGCTGCGGGTCAACCCGGATGTGGATGCCAAGACCCACCCGTATATTTCCACCGGGCTGAAGGAAAACAAGTTCGGCATCGACATCGCCCAGGCACCGGCCGTCTACCGCCGCGCCGCCGAGCTGAGTCACATCGAGGTCTGTGGCGTTGATTGCCATATCGGCTCCCAGCTGACCGACGACACGCCGTTTATCGACGCCCTGCAACGCCTGCTGCAACTGATCGACGGTCTGGCAGCGGAAGGCATCAGCATTCGCCACCTCGACCTCGGCGGTGGCCTCGGCGTGACCTACCGTGACGAAGTGCCGCCGAGCCCCGGCAGCTACCTGGCCAAGGTCCGCGAGGCGCTGGCCGGCCGCGACCTGACCCTGGTGTTCGAGCCGGGCCGCTCGATCGTGGCCAACGCCGGTGTACTGCTCACCCGCGTCAACCTGCTCAAGCCGACCGAACACAAGAACTTCGCGATCATCGATGGCGCCATGAACGACCTGATCCGTCCGGCCCTGTACAGCGCCTGGATGGGCATCGATGCGGTCAAGCCGCGCAGTGACGTTGCCGTGCAAACCTGGGATCTGGTCGGCCCGGTCTGCGAGACTGGCGACTTCCTCGGCAAGGACCGCGAGCTGGCGCTGGCCGAAGGAGACCTGCTGGCCGTGCGCTCGGCCGGTGCCTACGGCTTTGTCATGAGCTCCAACTACAACACCCGCCCACGGGCCGCCGAAGTCCTGGTCGACGGCGAAACCACCCATCTGGTCCGTCGCCGCGAAACCGTCGGCGAGCTGCTGGCCGGCGAATCACTGCTGCCCGAGGCCTGAGATGCTGCTGCGATTCACCAAGATGCACGGGCTGGGCAACGACTTCATGGTCATCGACCTGGTCACCCAGCACGCCCAGCTGTCAGCCAAGCAGATCCGCCAGTGGGGCGACCGCCACACCGGTGTCGGTTTTGACCAGCTGCTGCTGGTCGAGCCGCCAAGCACGCCCGATGCCGACTTCCGCTACCGGATTTTCAACGCCGACGGCAGCGAAGTCGAACAGTGCGGCAACGGTGCGCGCTGCTTTGCCCGCTTCGTGCAGGACAAGCGCCTGACCGCAAAGCAGACCATCCACGTCGAAACCGCCGGCGGCCCGATCGTACTCAAGGTAAACCGCGACAAGCAGATCACCGTCGACATGGGTGCGCCGCGTTTCGTGCCGGCCGAGATCCCGTTCCAGGCCGACGCTGAAGCTTGCGAATACAGCCTCGAGGTTGGCGGTGAGACCCTGCAGGTCGCCGCCGTATCCATGGGCAACCCGCATTGCGTTACCCTGGTATCGGATGTGCGCGACGGCACACTGGAGCGCCTTGGCGCCCTGATCGAAGCGCACCCGCGCTTTCCGCGCAAGGTCAACGCCGGCTTTATGCAGGTGGTTGACCGCCAGCACGCCCGTCTGCGGGTATACGAGCGCGGCGTCGGCGAGACCCAGGCCTGCGGCACCGGCGCCTGCGCTGCTGCCGTTGCCGGTATCCGCCTCGGCCTGCTCGACTCACCGGTACAGATCGATCTGCCCGGCGGCCGCCTGCAGATCGAGTGGGCCGGCCCGGGCCAACCGGTACTGATGACCGGCCCCGCCACCCGAGTTTACGAGGGACAGATCCGCGTATGAAGGAACAGCAGACACCGCAGCCGGCACAGATCAACGCCGAACAGGTCGCAGACTTCCTGCGTCGCCACCCGGCCTTCTTCGTCGAGCACGACGAGCTGCTGGCCGATCTGATCGTCCCGCACGAGGCCGGCCATGCGGTGTCGCTGGTGGAGCGTCAGGTCAAGCTGCTGCGCGAGCGCAATATCGATGTTCGCCATCGGCTCAATCAGTTGATGGACACCGCCCGCGAGAACGACAGACTGTTCGACAAGAGCCGTCGACTGATTCTCGGCATGCTGGAAGCGCAGAGTCCGGATCAGGTGATTGCCACCCTGGAAGACAGCCTGCGCACCGACTTTCAGGTACCCCATGTCAGCCTGATCCTGTTTACCGAGGCCGATCGCTACAGCAACGCCCACTGCGTCACCCACGCGGCGGCCAAGGAGGCCATCGGCCACCTGCTGGACAGTGACAAGCCGCTGGCCGGTGCGCTGCGTCCTGCCGAGCTGAGCTTCCTGTTCGCCGAGTCAGCCGAACAGGTGGCCTCCACCGCGCTGGCACCGATCCGCTACCAGGGCCTGCATGGCGTGCTGGCACTGGGCAGCGAAGACCCCCAGCAGTACCGCAGCGCCACCGGCACCCTGTTTCTGGGCTACGTCGCCGACGCGCTTGCCCGCGTGCTGCTGCGCCAACGCCCGCTGGCCGATGAAAGCCACACCTGAGCCGGCCGGCGTCGCCGACCCTGACATCAGCGCGTTTCTCGATCACCTGCGCATTGAGCGCAGGCTGTCGCCGCGTACCGTCGAAGCCTATCGCCACGACCTGCTCCGCCTCGACCTGTACCGGTCCGAACGCAGCTTGCCCGGCTGGGGCCAGCTGGACACCCAGCACCTGCGCCACTTCATCGCCAGCCAGCATCAGCATGGGTTGGCACCGCGCAGCCTGCAGCGCCTGCTGAGCGCCATTCGCAGCTTTTACCGCTTTCTCCAGCGCGAAGGGCGCAGCCGCCAGAACCCGGCACAGGATCTGCGCGCGCCCAAGGCACCGCGCACCCTGCCACGCACCCTCGACGCCGACCTGACCGCACAGTTGCTCGACAACACTGGTGAAGACGACTGGCTGCAGCGCCGCGATCAGGCCATGCTTGAGCTGTTCTACTCCTCCGGCCTGCGGCTGTCGGAGCTGGCCGGGCTGGACATGGCCGACATCGATCTGCAGCAAGGCGAAGTACGGGTAACCGGCAAGGGCAACAAGACCCGCGTGTTGCCGGTCGGGCGCATGGCGCGCCGTGCCCTGCGCGACTGGTTCAGCGTGCGCCCGACGCGCAAAGGGGCGCAGCAGCCGGTGTTCGTCAGCCAGCGCGGCAGCGCACTGACACCGCGCGCCATCCAGCTGCGCCTGCGCCGTCACGGCATCGAGCGCATCGGCCAGCATCTGCACCCGCACATGCTGCGCCACTCCTTCGCCAGCCACATGCTCGAATCCTCCGGCGACCTGCGCGCCGTGCAGGAGCTGCTCGGCCACGCCGATATCAGCACCACCCAGATTTACACCCATCTTGATTTCCAGCACCTGGCGCAGGTGTATGATCAGGCCCATCCCAGAGCCAAACGCAAGGCAGACAAATGATTCAACTGGTGACCTTTGACCTCGACAACACCCTGTGGGAAACCGAATCGGTGGTAGCCAATGCCGAACGGGTGCTGGCCGACTGGCTTGGCAAGCAGGCACCGGATTACACCGCCGCCCGTGACAAGGAGGCCCGCAAGGCATTGCTGGCCGAGGTACTGGATGCCGACCCCGAACTGCGCCACCGGGTCACAGCCCTGCGCATCGCGGTGCTGGAGCTGGGCCTGCGCCAGGCAGGCTATTCAGCGGACGAGGCAAAGCGACTGGCGCTGGCAGGCTTCGAGGTATTCATCGACGCACGGCACCGGCTGGAATACTTTCCGCATGCCGAACTGGTGCTGGAACTGCTGTCACGCCAGTACCAGCTGGCGTGTATCTCCAACGGCAACGCCGACGTGCGCCGGCTGGGTCTGGACCGCTATTTCAGCATTATCGTTTCGGCCGACGAAGTGGGCCTGAGCAAGCCGCATCCGGCACCCTTTGTCACCGCACTGGAACGGGCTGGCGTCGAGCCGCAGCAGGCGGTCCATATTGGCGATCATCCGGGTGATGACATCCAGGGGGCACTGGATGTGGGCATGCATACCCTGTGGTTCAACCCACAGGGTAGTGCCTGGGCGGGTCAGCAACGGGCCCATGGCGAAGTGCGCTGCCTGAGCGAGATTCCGCCCTGGCTGAACCGCTACCAGCGCTACGCCAAGCGCTGAACGGTGGCTACGGCAGCGTCAGATAGGACGGCTGCCGTACTTGCTCTCAGGCTTTCTCGGCGGATCAGAGACGACGTTGTCGTCAATCTGCTGGACCTTGCCGCCTCGGGCCATGAATTCTTCGATCTGACGGGCCAGCATCTCGCGCTCACGCTCCTTGGCCTCCATCGACGCCCCTTCCAGGTCATCCGCCGAGGACGATGCCTTCTTGCGCGACTTGCCGCTGGAAACCGGTTCGCCGTCGTCACCGTCATCGCTGTCGTCTACCACATCATCCTGATCGTCGACCTCGGAGTCGTCCATACCATCCAGATCGTCGTCCAGATCATCACTCATGCCTGAATCCTCACAGTGGAAAACAGGCTATATATAGTTCATCGAGGGAATTTGGCTAGTCTTGCGAAAAAAAATTTTCGCCTGTAGCGCCTGCCCTAGACGGCCAGCCTATAAAACAGCTCCCTCGCTCAGGCGCGCCAGCTGATCCAGATCGGTCTGCACCCCGGACGTTTCCCGAATGCGGGTCAGAATCTCGCGCTTGAGGGCGATAAATTCCGGCTCCAGCTTCATATCCTGATGCCGCACCTTGGGCAGCGGCACCTCGTAGACGCTGTCGATCCGACCCGGGCGCGGCGCCATCAGCACGATGCGGGTGCCCAGATAAATCGCCTCCTCCACATCGTGGGTGACGAACAGGATGGTGCTCTTCTCTAGCCGGTGCACGTGCAGGATCAGATCGTGCATCACCTCGCGGGTCTGCGCATCGAGCGCGCCGAAGGGCTCATCCATCAGCAGAAAATCCGGCCGCGGCATCAGCGCGCGGGCAATCGCCACCCGCTGCTGCATGCCGCCGGACAACTGACTGGGATAGGCACCGGCAAAGTTCTTCAGCCCCATCAGATTAAGCAGCGCATCGGCGCGGCCGCTGGCAGCCTCGACGTCGGACTGGCTGTGTACCGAGTCGGCGATGACCTTGAGCTGGCGGCAGAACTTGATGTTCTCGGTGACCGTCAGCCACGGGTAGAGACTGTAGTGCTGGAAGACCATGGCGCGGTCCACACCAGGGCCGTCAATCGGCTCGCCACGCAGCAGAATGTCGCCGCTGCTGTGGGTTTCCAGCCCGGCCATGATGCGCAGCAGGGTCGACTTGCCGCAGCCGGAAGCGCCGACAAAGGTAATGAACTCGTTGGGCTGCACTTCGAGGTTGACGTCGCGCAGCGCCTCGATGGTCTGGTTGCGGGCGGCGAACTGCTTGCCCACGTTGCGAATGCTGATACAGGACTGGTCCATGGGCTTACCTCTTCTGCCAGTGGAAGGCGCGGCGACCCAGCCAGCGGAACGCCTGGTCGGTCAGCAGACCGATGAGGCCGATCAGCAGGATGCCGGCGAAAATCTTGTCGGTGTGCATGTAGCGCTGGGCGCGCAGAATGGCGTACCCAAGGCCCGAGTTGGAGGCCACCAGTTCGGCCACCACCAGATAGGTCCAGGCCCAGCCGCAGGTGATGCGCAGGGTATCGAGCAAGGCCGGACGGGCCGAGGGCAGTACCACCAGGCGGATGATTTCGCTGCGCGAGGCGCCCATGGTCTGCGCTGCTTCAATCTGCGCCATCGGCACCCGGCGAATGTCTTCTGCGGCCATCAGCACCATCTGAAAGAAGGTCCCGATAAAGATGATCAGAATCTTCGAGCCCTCGCCGATCCCGACCCAGAGCATTACCAGCGGAATAAAGGCGACCGCCGGCATATAGCGGATAAAGTCGATCAATGGCTCCAGCGTTGCCTGCACCGGCTTGTAGGTGCCCAGATACAGCCCCAACGGCAGCGCGATCATCGCCGAGAGCAGAAAGCCGGCCATGACCCGGTAGACGCTGATCCAGATGTCGTCCCACAGACCATCCTCCTGCCACCAGCTGACAACGCGTTCCAGCACCGCGCCGGGGCCCGGCATGAACAGCGGGTCATTCAGACCCAGCGCGCTGTAGAGCCACCAGATGAAAAACGGCGCTGCCAGGCCAACGGCGGTCAGCAGGGCACTGGTGCGTGAGGACAGGCTGCCGCGCACGACCCACCAGCGCGAGCGGGGTTTGTGCTTGACTGCAACCGCGGGGGTTTCGGGTAGGGGGGCTGGTGCGTTCATACCAGTGTCTCCGTGGTGAGGTGCTGCAGGCGCGGCAACGAGGTCGGGCGCCAGCCATTCTCGGGTGGATAGATACCGAGCCAGCCGACCGGCAGCGCATCCCAGCGCGCCGGATCGGCGGGTACGGAAAACAGGCCGCCGGTGGCGGCGGGCAAGGTGCTGAACAAAATCTGCCAGGGCCGCTCGCCGCCCTGAATACGGCCGAAGGTCAGCTCGCAGCCAAGCAGGTGTTCAGCGCTGCGTGCACAGTCGTGTTGCAGGTATTCGGACAGTGAACGGCCACGGCCCAGGCGCACGGGGCGGTCCGCGGCGAACATAAAGTAGTCACCGGCGCGCAGCAGGCAGGCCTGACGACCGGAGCCGTCGGCGCTCAGCAGCCAGGTTTCTGCGACCGGGCCGCACGAGTCCGGCAAACGGCGCCAGATTTCCAGATAGCTGCCGTTCAGTGCGCTCTCGTGAACCTCATCGCTGCTGACAAACTGCATGTTGCCGATGTCAGTGCCGCTGTCCGGGTGGAAATCGATGATGCGGTGCCACTGGCAACGGCCAGAAGTGGCCTCGGTCAGGCCGGCAAAGCCCGCCTGTGCAGCGCGCTCAAACGGCAGTTTCGGTGTCGGATCGGGAATCCGCAGGTCCGCGTGCAGATGCGCACTCTGCAGCCAGAACACCCGGGTTGCGATGTCCTCGGTGCCGTCGGACAGACGCAGCAGGGTGCGCTGCCAGACGCCGTGATAGGCCTCGGGAACGGCGTTCATGCGTGGTACTCCGGGAAGCGTTTGAGGGTGCGCCAGAACACCATGTCGTGGTTGGGCCACAGCTCGGCGCCGGTCTCGCCGGCGATGCGTTTCAGCTTGCGGATGCTGTCCAGCGCCATGTCCTCGCGGTCGCGCCAGCACAGGCCGGGCGCGATTTCATCATCGAGGTTTTCAGTCAGGTCGGCGGCATCACCGGTGAGGATCACCGGCGCACCGGTCGGCAGTTCGATCATCAGCGACATGTGCCCGGCGGTGTGGCCCGGCGTGTTGATCGCCCGCAGGCCGGGCAGCAGATCGTACTCGTCCTGCTGCAGGCGCCAGCGCACGTTGCCGGTAAAGTCATCGGCGAAGTAGGCGTTGTCCGCTGGTTCACGGGCAGCGTGCAACTCGTCTTCGTGGACATGCACTTCGGCGCCGCAGACGTCGCACAGGCCACCGGCGTGATCAAAATGCAGGTGGCTGAGAAACACCATGTCGATGTCCTTGCAGGTCAGCCCGAGCTTGGCCAGATGCGCTTCCAGTCGCTGCTCTTCGCTCATCTGCGGCGGCCCCATGGGAAACTCCACCGGGTCGTACCAGCGGGCGCGCAGCGTTGGATCGCTCAGCTTGTTGTAGTCGCAGCCGACGTCGAACAGCACCCGGCCCTGTCTGGTCTCGATCAGAAAGGCCAGAATCGGCGCCTCGATCTGTACGCCGTGGCCACGGCCACGGGTCGAGATTGACTTGTCGTAATGGTGGGTGGCGGTCAGCAACGGCCAGAGTTTCTGCACCTGAGTCATGCTGCCTCCCGCAGGGCGCTGAGCAGCGCCGCACTGTCACAGACTTCGCCAAAGATGCCGCCCTCGACGCCAATCATCGCCAACGCGGCGGCGTGCAGCTCGGGATGCGCAGACGCGCAGGCGTCGCTGACGGTCAGACAGTTGAAGCCGCGGTCAATCGCGCTGCGCAGGGTCGAGCTGACACAGACCTCGGTGGTTACCCCGGTGATGATCAGCGTGTCGATACCGCGGCTGCGCAGGATCAGTTCCAGGTCGGTGGCGGCAAAGGCGCAGTAGCCGGGCTTGTCGATCACCGGCTCTCCGACCTGCGGCTGCAGCTCGTCGATCAGGTCATGGCCGTACTCGCCACGCACCAGCAGCCGACCGAGCGGGCCTGCTGCGCCAATCGGCGCGCCGCTGCGCTCGGCGCGGATGCGTTTCCAGTCGGGCAGGTCGGACAAATCCGGGCGGTGCCCTTCGCGGGTATGTACCACCAACATGCCGCTGGCCCGCGCCGCTGCAAGCAGGCGCTGCTGAGCCGGAATCGGCGCGCGCAGGCAGGCGATATCCAGCCCGGCCTGATCGGCGTAACCGCCGAGGGCGCAGAAGTCGCGCTGCATGTCGATCAGCAGCAGCGCGGTACGTGACGGCAACAGCGGCAGCATCTCAGGCCTCCAGCTTGAATTCGTGACGCACCGCAGCGGCGATGCCGGTGACGATGTCGTCAGCCATGCGTGCGCCCTTCTCTGCGGTCGACCCCAGCGCCGAGGACAGCACTCCGGACGGTGGCACCCACTCGGTGCGGGTCGGGTACATGTCGTAGGGCGGAAAGTCGGCCGGCGGGTCGTTCGGGATTTTGTCGAGGCTGACCAGATGCGGCAGGTAATGCAGCATCAGCGAGGTTTCGATCACCGCGGCGTGCTCCAGCGCAAAGCCGGGGAAACCATCGGGGAAGATATCGTCCAGCGTCTCTTCCTTGCAGAAGTCCCAGTGCTCCAGGCGCATGACTTCAAGATCACAGGCCGGCCCCAGCTCGCGCAGCGCCAGCTGGATGCCCTCGGTAACAAACCAGGTGTTCTCGTAATGCCCCAGCACCAGCACCAGGCGCTTCACGCCATGACGGGCAAACTCGCGTACCGCATCCTGCACCAGCGCAATCAGAGTCGCGCCGTCAAGGCTGGTGGTGCCGCAGAAATGCTGACCGCCGCCGCACTTGGGCTGCGACTTGTAGCCGTAGGCCAGCGCCGGGGCGACGATGCCACCAATCTGCGCCGCCACATCGGCGCTCAATGCGGTCGACAGCAACGCATCGGTGCCCAGCGGCAGGTGCGGGCCGTGCTGCTCGGTCGCGCCGCAGGGCAGAAACACCACCGCACCCTGCTCGACCCGTTGCCGGTATTCGACCCAGCTGATCTGATCCATATAGACACTTGCCATCAGGACGTACTCCTCGTCAGTTGCGCGGGTGAACGCTCGGGCCAGCCGGCCATCACCGCCGCCAGCGTGACCATGCCGGCCCCCAGCCAGGTGCGCGGTGCGATCACCTCATCGTTGAACCAGGCCACCGACAACACGGCGGCGATCAATTCGAATACCACCAGCACGGCTGCGCGGCTGGCCTCCAGGTGGGTCACGCCGTATTGCGCGCCCAGGGTGGCGAGCAGCAGCCAACCCACCGCAAACAGTGCGATCCACAGCCAGGTCGTCGACGCCAGCGCCGGCAACCCCTTGGCGAACAGCAGGCAGGCGGCACCGGCAAACAGGCTGCTGCCAACGAAGGCGGCGACCGTTTTGCTCAACATCGGCACCCGATCCGCCGCCCGCGTCGCCAGGTTGTTCAGGGCGAAGCCCAATCCGGCGCTCAGCGCCAGCCAGTCGATCGCGGTGAGGCTGGCGAAGGTTTG
Organism: Halopseudomonas sp. L-58; assembly: GCF_056859475.1. Lineage (NCBI taxonomy): Bacteria > Pseudomonadati > Pseudomonadota > Gammaproteobacteria > Pseudomonadales > Pseudomonadaceae > Halopseudomonas > Halopseudomonas sp. L-58. Next base: position 28,214 of record NZ_JBSXON010000038.1, on the reverse strand, counting down.
CGCATTGACGCCCAGCGTCAGGGCGATGCCCGCGAGCGCCAGCACCAGTGCGGCGACACGCAGCGCGGTCAGCCGTTCACGCAGCAGCAGCCAGCCGCCGAGCACGCCCCACACCGGCGCCAGATAGAACAGCAGCATCACCCGCACCAGATCCTCGGCCAGCGACAGCGATGACAGCAGCGCCGCGTTCGCCCAACCGCCAAACAGCACGATGCCCAGCACCCCCCAGCGCTGCTGCCACCAGCCGGCGCGCTGCCAATACAGCAGCGGCAGGGCAAACACTGCGATCAGGCCGTAGCTGGCCAGCACCATGGGAAAGCCATCAATACCCTGCGCCGCGAACGCCTGCAGCGGCAGCCAGCTGGTGCCCCAGAGCACCGTTGCCAGAATCAGTACCCATTCCGGACGCAGCATCAGCCACCCATCCAGGCGCCACCGTTGGCGCCGAGCACCTGCCCGGTAAAGAAACTCGCTGCCGGCGACAGCAGGAAGCAGACCGCCGCAGCAATCTCCTCCGGCTGGCCGAGGCGCGCGGCCGGAATGGCCAGCTCCCTGGCAATCCACTCTTCGCTCATGTGCTCCAGCGAGACCATCGCGGTTTCCACCGGGCCGGGCGCCACCGCGTTGATGCGAATAGCGGGCGCAAACTCGCGCGCCAGCGCCTTGGTCATGCCGATCACGCCGGCCTTGGCGGTGCAGTAGGCAACATAGTTTTCGCGCCCCAGCTGACCCAGCTCGGAAGCGATATTGACGATGGCCCCGCGGCCCGCCCCACTCATGCTTTCCAGCGCACAGCGGCAGCAGCGATAAACACCATCCAGATCGACCGCCATGATCCGCCGCCAGTCGTCTTCCGAGGTGTCCAGAAAGCCCTGCTCCTGAATGATTCCGGCGTTATTTACCAGCCCGTGCAGCGGGCCGGTGGCGGTGATGCAGGCGAACATTTCCTCCACCGCATCCGGGTCGCTGACATCCGCCTCGATCGCCACCGCGCGGCCGCCAACCGCGCGAATCTGCTCCACCAGATCAGCGCTGGCACCGGCCTGGCCCAGATGGTTGATCCAGACTTCGGCGCCCTGCCCCGCCAGCATCAGCGCGCAGGCGCGGCCGATACCGGTAGCGGCGCCGGTGACCAGAATGCGCTGGCCTTTCAACTCGACCTTCAACATCAGTGCATGACCTCCCCGCGACTGACCACGATGGCCTGCCCGGTAATGGCGGCCGAGGCCGGCGCGCCGAGAAACAGAAAGGTGCCGGCCAGATCGGCAGGCGTCAGCAATTCAGGGATCGCCTGCGCGGCGAGGATGTGCTCCAGCTCCTCGGCCTCACTGCGGCCGCTGCCCTGCGCCATATTGCGCAGGGACGCCATGGCTGCGTCGGTGCCGACCCAGCCGGGGCACACGGCATTGACGCGAATACCCTGCCCGCCGAGCTCCCACGCCAGTGAGCGGGTCAGGCCGATCACCGCGTGCTTGCTGGCAACGTAGGCGGAGAATCCGGCCACGGCACTCAGCCCCCAGATCGAGGACTGGTTGATCACGCTGCTGCCCTTGCCCAGCAGCGGCAGCAGTGCGCGGGTCAGGCGCAGCATCGACACCACGTTGTTATCCAGCTGGTGCTGCCAGCGCCGGTTGGCGTCGGCGGCGCTATCACTGAGCGGCGTTGGCTGTTCCATGCCGGCGTTATTGATCAACACATCCACCTGCGGCTGACGCTGGCCCAGTCGGCTGGCGTAATCGGCCACCGCCGCGTCGTCGTTCAGATCCAGCACCCGGCCGTGCACCTGGGTCACCGCCGAGAGCTGCTCGACGGTAGCCGCCAGCGCCTGTGCATTGCGGTCGACCAGCTCCAGCCGCGCGCCCTGCGCGGCAAAGGCCTGCGCCAGGCCCAGACCGATGCCACTGGCGGCGCCGGTAATCACCACGGTGCGGCCCTGATAATCCAGCGTCTGCATATTCATACCGCCGTCAGGAAGGACACGCCCACCGCGCCGTAGAAGTTCTCGGCACGCTTGGGACCATCAACGAATTCACCGTAGTCATCGCTCAGCACCCGGCGCACCCGGTGGCGGTGGAAGCTGCTGAGCAGCTCGCTCATCGGCACTACCTGACGGTAGGCATCGCCGTACAGCTCTTCGTGCAGTTTGGGCAGGCGATACCAGGGCGCGACCGGCTTCTCGTGATGGGCGTTGTGATAGGCAAAGTTGAGCAGCAGCAGGTTGAGCGACGGCCAGCGCAGCGACACCACATTGCTGAAAGTGTTGAGCTGCTCATAAGCGCGGTCACGCAGCTTGTCGGCCGGGATCTTGCCGTCCTCTTCCAGCACGGCGAAGGCGTCGTAGGTGTGCTGGTAGGCATCGGCAAACCGCAGCACGGTGACCATGATCAGCCAGGCAACGCAGTAGAGCACCAGCGCACTGAACGACAGCCAGCCGAGCAGGGCAAACAGCGCGGTACGGATCAGCAGCACCGTCAGCACCTTGCCGCGGCGGGCACGGTGTTTCTCGCTCTGGCTGATAAACGGCAGCAGCACCACGTAGAAATGCATGATCAGCTCAACCGCCGGGATATACGCCCACTCAAGCGCGAGAATCAGCTTGCGTGCCCAGTTCGGCAGGCCGTTGATGAATGCCTTGCTGTCGAAGGTGATGACGTCGGCGCGATCGACGTGATGGCGCATGTGCTTGCGCCGCAGATCCTGAAAGTCGGCGTAGCAGCCGCCGGTCATCCAGCTGAAAACCTCGCCGGCCAGCGCGTTGTGGGCAGGCTTGCTGAAAATGGTGCCGTGGGCAAATTCGTGAATCAGGTAGGCGCCGATGATCATCGCGTGCGCCAGCAACAGCAGCCCGCCCAGCTTGGCCAGCCAGAACGGGGTCAGCAGCAGACCGAGGCCGATCAGGTAGCCGCCGACGCTGTAGGCGATCGCCAGACTGTTCCAGACCCGGCCATCGGCGTAACGGTAAAGTGGTTTGGACGTGGACATGATTCCTCCGCAAGTCCCGATCAGGGCAGGCGCAAGCGCCTGCCCGTGGTCTTACTGGGTAAGCTCAGTGACAAAACTGGCGTCAAAGGTGTCGGCAAAATCCGGGATCGCCGGGATCTGCTTGTTCTTCAGCAGCAGGTCGGCGATCACCGCACCACTGCCATAAAACGACGTGGTTTCGCTGGACTCGACAAAGTTCTGGCCCATCTCGGCAAGCGGAATGTTGTAGACGCCTTCCATCTGCTCCAGCGCCTCGGCACCGCTCACGCCCAGCACCTTGCCGATGATCTCTGCGCTCTCTTCCGGGTGCGCCTGCATGTATTCCAGGCCGGCCTGATAGCCCTTGATCATGGCGGTGATGGCTTCGGGGTTTTCCTCGATCTGCTCTTCGGTGAAGGCCAGCACGTCGGTGATCAGGCCCGGTGCGTCCTTGGAGGAATACACCACGTGGAATTTGTCGCCGCCGCCCATGGCGAGGATCTGCGATACGTTCGGCTCGTAGGTCACGCCAATCGGCAGGCTGCCGGAAGCCATGGCGCTGGGAATGCCTTCAGGCGTCATGTTGACCGACTGAATGTCCTTCTCGCCCATGCCGTTGATCTGCAGCGCGTAGGCCAGCAGAAAGTCGGACGGTGACAGCGGGTTGAAACCCACCTGTTTGCCCTTGAAATCGGCAATGCTGGTGATGGATTTGTCGGCAACGATGGCGTCACCGCCGTAGGAGAAGTCGATCGGCATGACCACCCGGTGCGGCAGGCCCTTGGCCACCGAACCGACCACCTGGTCGTAGGTCAGCATCGCGCCATCGACAGCGTTACCCGCCATGGCAGACGGCAGCAACGCCGGGTCATTGAAGAACTGCAGCTCGACATCCAGACCAAACTGGTCGTACAGATCGAGTTTGTCAGCCACATAGAACGGACCGTAACCGGCCCACACAACCGTACCGATGGTCATGGAGTCGGCGGCGTGTGCGGCAACAGGAGACAGGGCGGCAGCGGCAGCCAGACTGATGCCGGCCAGGGACTTGCGGACAAAGCTGAAGCGTGGGGCGGTCATGGGTACAACTCCTACACAGTGAGAAAAGGCGCACGGGGACAACGTCGTCATGACGGTCTCCCGGGCTTTTATCCCGCCGTGTAGCCCTCATTCCTTGAGAGCCGGAAAACTCTCGGACCAGACACTTGCCACGCAAGCCGGAACCCTAGTTCGCCTGAGTACCACTCCAGTGTGTGATGCGTCATGAGTCAATGACGACTCATCCCGTTTCACTGAGACTCAATGCACGGTTGGTGCCAGCTTTTTGATACCTGTCGGAAATGATCTATTTATCAGCCAGTTGCGAGCATCGCTGGCGACGGCGCTGATGCAATGGTCACCTGACGTCACTCAAATTCGCCCTGATTTGGGGCGAGCGCCCCGGGATGCACCCGGTTCAGTCGCACTGTCCCTGCAAGGTTGCCAGCACCCGGCGACTGCCGGCATGCTCCCGGTGTTCCCCGAGATAGAGACCTTGCCAGGTGCCAACGGCGAGTCTGCTCGCAGTTACCGGCAGGGTCAGTTGCACACCCAGCAGGCTCGACTTGATATGCGCTGTCATGTCGTCCGGGCCTTCGTAGGTATGCTTGAAGTAGGGGGCGTCATCCGGCACCGCGCGCCGGAAGAACGCCTCGAAGTCGCCGCGTACCAGCGGATCGGCGTTCTCGTTGACAGTCAGCGACGCCGAGGTGTGTTGCAGCCACAGATGCAGCAGCCCCACGCGCACCTCGGTCAGCTCTGGCAGCGCACGCAGAATCTCGTCATCGATCAGGTGAAAGCCCCGCGCGCGGGGCTTGAGAGCAATGCTGCGCTGCAGCCACATAGCAGAAGGGTCCTTGCTGGCAGGTTGCGGAGAATGGTCGCTGCCTGTTGCCCAACCGCGCCTTATTACAGGCGACTGACGCGCAACCGCAGCGCGTTGCTGATGACGCTGACCGACGACAGCGACATTGCCGCCGCCGCAATCATCGGTGACAGCAACATGCCACTGAGCGGATACAGCACCCCGGCAGCAATAGGCACGCCAAGCGCGTTGTAGACAAAGGCCAGGAACAGATTCTGCCTGATATTGCGCATGGTCGCACGAGACAGCCGCCGCGCCGTCACCAGGCCCATCAGGTCACCACGCAACAGAGTCACCCCTGCGCTTTCAATGGCAACATCGGTGCCGGTTCCCATAGCCACACCGACATCGGCTGTCGCCAGCGCCGGCGCATCGTTCACACCGTCGCCAGCCATCAGCACCACGCGCCCCTGCTGCTGCAACTGTTGAACAATGTTTGCCTTGTCCTCTGGCAACACCTCAGCCTCCACCCGGTCAATATGCAGACGCCGCGCTACCGCCTCGGCCGATGTGCGGTTATCACCGGTGAGCATCACCACTTCCAACCCTTCAGCCTGCAGCGCCTGCACCGCCTGCTCGGTGGTCTGCTTGACCGGATCGGCAATCGCCAGCAGACCGGCAACCTGCTCACCGACAGCGACGAAAATGACCGTGGCACCGTCTGCGCGCAACCGATCAGCCTGCGCCTCGTGTTTCGCCACCGGCAACTGCAGACTCTCCATCAGCAACCGGTTACCCAGCGCCACCCGCTGGCCCTGGACCGTACCTACCACGCCCTTGCCGTTAGGCGAGTCAAACTCGGCGGCCTCCTGCAAACTGACACCAGCGTCTTGAGCATGCTCGACTATCGCCCGCGCCAGCGGATGCTCGCTGCTGCGCTCCAGCGAGGCAGCCAGGCTGATCAGATCGGCCTCAGCGACGCCGCCCAGGCAAACCACTTCAACCACCTTGGGCGCGCCTTCGGTCAGCGTCCCGGTCTTGTCGACCACCACCGTGGTCACCGCTTCCAGCCGCTGCAACGCCTCCGCGTCGCGGATCAGCACACCATGCTGGGCACCACGTCCGACGCCGACCATGATCGACATCGGCGTCGCCAGCCCCAGCGCACAGGGGCAAGCAATGATCAGCACGCTGACTGCGGCGATCAGGCCATAGGCCATCGGCGGTTGAGGTCCCCACAGCGACCAGCAGATAAACGCCAACAGCGCCACCAACACGACAGCCGGCACAAACTAGGCAGCGACCCGATCCACCAGCCCCTGAATCGGGGCCCGGCTGCGCTGGGCGCTGGACACCATGCTGACAATCTGCGCCAGCATGGTGTCGTGACCAACCTTGTCGGCGCGCATGACGAAGGCGCCCTGGCCATTCATGCTGCCGCCGATTACCTGATCTCCGGCGGCACGCGAAACCGCCATCGGTTCGCCCGTCACCATGGACTCGTCGATGTTTGAACGACCCTCGAGTATTTCCCCATCCAACGGCACCCGGTCGCCGGGACGAACGCGCAGGCGGTCACCCACCTGAACATGCTCAAGCGGCACTTCCTGCTCGTTCCCATCCGCGTCCAGGCGCCGAGCGGTGGCGGGAGCCAGATCCAGCAGTGCACGAATGGCACCACTGGTTTTCTCCCGCGCTCGCAGCTCAAGTACCTGCCCGAGCAGCACCAGAACGATCACCACCGCCGCCGCTTCAAAGTACACCGCGACCGACCCATCGTGCTGGCGGAACGCCTCGGGGAACAGGCCTGGCATCAGCGTCGCCAGCACACTGAACAGCCAGGCCGTGCCGGTGCCGATGGCAATCAGAGTGAACATGTTGAGATTGAGCGTGCGCAGCGAGCGCCAGCCACGCAGGAAGAAGGGCCAGCCACACCAGAGCACCACCGGCGTACCGAGTACCAGCTGCAGCCAGTTGGCCGCCTGAGGCGCGATCAGCTGGTGCAGACCGAATAGATGGCCACCCATTTCCATGATGAAGACGGGTAACGTCAGTACCAGACCAATCCAGAAGCGACGCGTCATGTCCTGCAACTCGGCCGAGCTTCCGGTATCGGCCGTCACGGTTTCCGGTTCCAGCGCCATGCCGCATTTCGGACAGTCTCCCGGCCCCTCCTGACGCACTTCAGGATGCATGGGGCAGGTGTAGATAGTGCCGACCGGGAGCGCGTCCTCTACCTTCTCCTCCGGCTTCAGATAATCCTGAGGCTGACTTGCGAACTTCTCGCAGCAACGCGCCGAGCAGAAATACCATGTGCGCCCCTGATAGGTGTATCGATGCGCTGTTGTGTGCGGATCAACCTGCATCCCGCAGACCGGGTCGGTCACTCGACCACCCGCTTCAGGCCCGTCGTGATGATGGCAATGATGAGCATCGGACATAAGAGCTCCCTGTGATCAGTACCCACAACTGTCGCCGCACCAGCGGCGCCAGCTCTAGTGAAGTTATGGCAACGTACAGCCTTGCGCCCGCACTCAGAATGCGAGGCGAACCCCCGCCACGGCAAACCAGCCGTCCCGATCCTCACCCTCGTCTGCGGCAAACTCGGCAGTACGCCCAAAGGCCCGCTCGTAGTGCACACCAACGTAGGGCACGATGGAGCGATCAACCAGGTCGTAGCTCAACCGCAACCCCGCCTCCATGCCGCTGAGCCCACGGCCGACGCCCACCGCCTCGTCGTCGGAGAACGCCGCATCCAGCTCCAGCTAGGGGGTCAGATGCAGGCGATTGTTCAGCAGCAGCTCGTACTCCAGCGCGAGATCCAGCGACAGATCGCCGTACTCGTTCACGTAGAGGTTACTATCCATCTCCAGCCAGTAGGGCAGCAGACCATTCAGGCCGACAAATGCGTACTGCCGGTTCTCACCGTCTGGCGTGTCAAACCGCAGGCCGCCGCGCAGATCGATAAAGTCGCTGACCGGGGTTTGCAGCGCGAGACGGTTGTCCAGCGTCTCCCAACTGTCGTGATCAAAGCTGTATTCGGCCTCGCTCAGCCAAAGCGCTTTCAACTCATCGGTGCCCCACCAGGCTTCGGTGCTCCAGTATCCAAGCTCCTCGCCACTGTCGCCATAGCGGTATTCCAGCGCGTCGGCCTGCAGGCCATAGAAATAGCCGTGGTGCATGGAGTGACGCATCTGCTCGGCTGCTGCCGACGCCGAAACCATCAGCAGCAACGGGATCATCAGGCGCTTCATGAGTCATCTCCTTCAGGGCCGCCTTCGACAATGACGGTGCGGAACATCCCCGCCGCCGCGTGATAGGACAGGTGGCAGTGGAAGGCCCACTTGCCCGGTGCGTCCACCTCGGTCTCCATGTAAACGGTGGTGCCGGGCGCCACGCTGATCACATGCTTGACCGGGTTCCACTGGTCAGCGCCCACGTCGAGGATCGACCACATGCCGTGCAGGTGCATCGGGTGAGTCATCATGGTTTCGTTGACGAACTTGAAGCGCACCCGCTCGCCGTACTGCAGGCGAATCGGTTCGGCGTCCGACTCCTTGATGCCGTTGATCGACCAGATATAGCGCTCCATATTACCGGTCAGCCGTAACTCGATCTCGCGGGTGGGTTCGCGATCTTCATACAACGGCTTTTGGGCGCGCAGGTCGGCATAGGACAGGAAGCGACCGTCGTTATAGGCCTGTGGAATCAACCCGCTGCCCTCGGCGTAGAAGGGGTCAGCGGGCAGTGCTGCGGCCTCGCCATGGTTCATGTTGCCGTGATCCATACCGGTTATATCGCCGTGGTTCATCCCGCTGTGATCCATACCGGCCATGTCGCCGTGGTTCATGCCGCTGTGATCCATGCCGGCCATATCACCGTGGTTCATGCCACTGTGATCCATGCCGGCCATGTCGCCGTGACTCATGCTGCCGTGGTCCATACCGGCCATATCACCGTGGTTCATGCCGCTGTGATCCATGCCGGCCATATCGCCGTGGTTCATGCCGCTGTGATCCATTCCGGCCATATCACCGTGGTTCATGCCGCTGTGATCCATTCCGGCCATCTCACCGTGGTTCATACCGCTGTGATCCATGCCGGCCATATCGCCGTGGTTCATGCCGCTGTGATCCATGCCGGCCATGTCGCCATGATCCATACCCGCATGCGCCATGCCCATATCGGCCATGGTCAGTAGCGGTGCCGGACGCAGCGCCGGAATCTCACCCTGCATGCCCTCACGCGGCGCCAGAGTGCCGCGGGCAAAACCCGAGCGACCCATGGATTCGGCGAACAGGGTGTAAGCCTGGTCTTCCTTCGGCTGAACAATGACGTCATAGGTCTCGGCAACGCCAATACGCAGCTCATCGACCGTGACCGGCTGCACGTTATTGCCGTCGGCCTGCACCACGGTCATTTTCAAACCGGGCAGGCGCACATCGAAGTAGGTCATGGCAGACGAGTTGATCAGCCGCAGGCGCACCCGCTCACCGGGTTTGAATAATCCGGTCCAGTTCTGCTCCGGCCCCTTGCCGTTGATCAGCCCGGTGAAGCCCTGCACATCCTCGATGTCGCTCGACATCATGCGCATATCACCCCACATCAGCCGATCCTTCAGCGTGGCGGCCAGCCCGCGCTCGCGGCTATCGCGCCAGAAGTCGCCCACCGTCTGCTGCTGGCGGTTGTAGTAGTCAGCCGAGCTTTTCAGGTTGCGCATGATGCGGTCGCCCGAGTGCGGGTGCTTGTCGGTCAACTGCACCACGTATTCGCGGTCGTAGCGGAAAGGCTCGCGCCCCTGCGGCTCGATCACGATGGCGCCGTAGGCGCCGTCCGGCTCCTGAAAACCCGAATGGCTGTGAAACCAGTAGGTGCCAGACTGCTTGATCGGGAAGCGATAGGTGAAGGTCTCGCCTGGCGCAATACCGGGGTAGCTCAGCCCCGGTACGCCATCCATTTGATAGGGCAAGATCAGCCCGTGCCAGTGCACCGAGGTAGGCTCGTCCAGATTGTTGGTCACGTGGATGGTGACGTCTTCGCCTTCGCGAAAGCGCAGAATCGGGCCGGGCGAGGCGCCGTTATAGCCAATGCCCTGTTTGCTGAAGTCACCGGTGTCGATGGTCACCCGGTCGACGGTCAGGCTGTATTCACCCGCCCAGCTGATCAGCGGCAGCAGCGCCAGGGCGGCAGCAAATCCTTTACTCAACATGAATGCCTCCGACCATCCCGGCCTGATAGTGGCCGGGCACATTGCAGGCGAACTCCAGGCTGTCGGAACGGGCGAAGGTCCAGACCAGCTCAGCCTCCTGCCCCGGCTCCAGCAGCAGGCTGTTGGCGTGGTTGTGCTCCATGGTGTGGCCGCCGCCCATGTCCATCTTCATGCGCTCATGGTTGAGGTGATCGCCCTGAATCACGCCATGCTCCACCATCATCTGCATCTGCCCCTGATGGGCCTCGTGCATGGCTGCGGTGCCGATGTTGAACTCGTGCACCAGCGCACCCTCGTTACGCACCTTCAGGCGCACCGTCTCGCCCGCGGCAAAGCTCAGCTGCTCGGGCTCGAAGTAGTTGTCGTGCATGACAATCTCGATGGTACGGCTGACCTGTTGCGCGTCGCCGGGCTCACCGCCCTCGCTAGCCGCCGCGCCCGCGGCCGTTGTTGCGCCGAGCAGCAGCGCCGCGACCACCCCGTTCACTGTGCGATTCATGCGTGTATCTCCTGTTGCTGAAAGGACCGCCAACGGACGCAGAATTGACAACCACCCCGGTTGCCGATGCACTCTCTGCTCCACCCGTTGGGAATGACTGTAGCTTGCCGAGCGAAACTGAATCCTGACTGAACCCCACAAAGAAAAGAGAAACCGCCCATGCGCCTGCTGCTGGTGGAAGACGATGAACTGCTGCGCAACAGCCTGCATGAGAGCCTGAGCCAGGCTGGCTTTGCCGTGGATGCGACCGGCTCGGTCCTCACCGCAGACCAGCTGGCACAGCAGGAAGACTACCGATTGATCGTGCTGGATATCGGCCTGCCCGACGGCGACGGCCTGCAGCTGCTGGCGCGCTGGCGCGACGCCGGGCGAGATCTGCCGATTCTGCTGCTGACCGCCCGCGACCGCTGGCAGGATAAGGTCAACGGCCTGAAAGCCGGGGCCGACGACTACCTGACCAAGCCCTTTCACCCGGAAGAGCTGCTGGCCCGGCTACAGGCGCTATTGCGGCGCAGCGAGGGCCGCAGTCACACGCAGATTCAGGCCGGCAACTACCTGCTCGACGAGGAGCGCCAGCGGGTGCGCACCCCGGACGGTACATGGCAACCACTGACCGGTACCGAGTTTCGTCTGCTGCGCTGTCTGATGAGCCGCCCGAATCGCTTGCATCCAAAGGAAGCACTGCTGGAGCAGCTCTATAATCTGGACGCCGAGCCCACGCTCAACACCATCGAGACTTACATTCGCCGCCTGCGCCTGCTGATCGGCCGGGACGCCATCAAGACCCAACGGGGGCAAGGCTATGTCTTTTCTGCCGACGACTAGGCGCACCCGCTCGATCCGCACCACATTGCTGCTCTGGCTGCTGCCGTTTGCCACCCTGTTCATGCTGCTCGCGTGGTATCTGCATGGGGCACTGCTGGATCGCATGTCCCGCGACTTCGTGCGCGAGCGCCTGCAGCAGGAGGTGGCCATGATCGAGCAGCAACTCGGCTCTCCCGCCGGGCTGGAGGCGCTCGACGGCAACTATTTCGGTGCACTGTCACATCACTTGTTTGTACTCAGGATCGGCGAACACGCGCGCCTGTCACATCCACAGTGGTCCGATCTGCTGCTACCCTGGCTGGACTTGCCCGATCAGGGCCTGATCGAACTGCACGGCGTACCCGAGGGCGAACCGGCGGCCCACCGCTATATGGCCTGGCGAACCGAAACGCAGATCAACGGCCAGCCGGTCACCATTGTCGCAGCCGAAGACTACAGCCAGCTGCAGGCCAGCGCCCACGAGCTGCATCTGTGGACTGCGGCGGTTGCGATCGGGCTGCTGGCCGTCCTGTTTGCCCTGATTCTGCTGGCTGTGCAGCTGTCGATGCGCCCGGTACGCCAACTGCAGCAGGATCTCAAAGCGCTCAAGCAAGGGCACCTGCAACGGCTCGGAGACGCCGTACCCCAGGAGTTCAGCGGTCTTATCGGTCAGCTCAATCAGTTACTCGACACCTTGCAACACCGCCTGCAGAAGGTCCGTGAGGCCAACGCCAATCTGTCGCACCGGATCAAGACCCCCATCGCAGCAATCAATCAACTGATCAGCAGCGAGCAACCGATCACACCCGAGACCCGCAGCCAGATCAGCCAGCGCCTGGACGACATCAGTCGCCAGCTGGACGGCAGCCTGCATGCCAGCCATTCCGGCGGCCCGCTGGCCGGCAGCAGTTGCCAGCCGCTGGAACAGGCCCGCGAGCTGCTGTGGATGCTCGGCCGGCTGCACAGTCATATTGAATTCGAACTGGACTCCAGTCTCGCCGAGTCCGCCCGCTGGCCGGTGGAAGAGCAGGATTTCAGCGAGCTACTGGGCAACCTCGCCGATAACGCCAGCAAATGGGCACGCAGCCGCGTTCGGGTGCGCCTGAGCGAGCAGGCCGATCAGCGTATTCTGGAGGTCCACGATGACGGGCCGGGCGTAGCGCCCGAGGAACGCAGCCAGCTCGGCACCCGCGGCTGGCGACTGGACCAGCAGATGCCGGGGCATGGGCTCGGGCTGGCCATTGTTCGCGACCTTGCTGAGCGCTACCACGGCCAGGTGCAATTCGAAGCCAGCGCGCTGGGCGGACTGTCGGTGAGCGTCCAGCTACCGGCCATCACGTAGGGACACAGCATGCTGTGTCCGCTGGCGGGGGATGGGGACGGCGCAGGATCCTTACCTCTGCAGCTGTGACCAAGGCCGCCCGGACACGACATGCGGCGACCCTGCGGCCGAGCTGGAGCTCGGTCCTTCCGAGCGGCACCGCAAGGGTTACAGGCACAAAAAAACGGGGCGCCCAATGGGCGCCCCGTCTGGTGTTGCGTGTTCTACCAGCGATTACTTCTTGCTGGTGAACTCCGGATAGGCTTCCATACCGCACTCGGAAATATCCACACCTTCGTACTCTTCCTCTTCGCTGACGCGCAGGCCCATCACCAGTTTGATGATGCTCCAGACGATCAGGCTGGAGATGAACACCCACAGGAAGATCACTACGATACCCATCAGCTGAGCGGTCAGGGTAGCGTCGTTGTTGGTCAGGCATACAGCCAGCAGACCCCAGATACCGACCACACCGTGAACGGAGATGGCACCGACCGGATCGTCGATCTTCAGCTTGTCCAGAGCCAGGACAGAGAAGACTACGATCACGCCGCCTACAGCACCGATCAGGGTGGCTTGCAGGCCGCTCGGAGTCAGCGGCTCGGCAGTGATGGCAACCAGGCCAGCCAGTGCACCGTTCAGTGCCATGGTCAGGTCAGCCTTGCCGAACAGGATGCGGGCAACAACCAGACCGGCGATCAGACCACCAGCAGCAGCAGCGTTGGTGTTGACGAAGATCTGGGCAACAGCGTTGGCATCGGAGATGTTGGATACAACCAGCTGCGAACCACCGTTGAAGCCGAACCAGCCCAGCCACAGGACGAACATACCCAGAGTGGCCAGCGGCAGGTTGGCGCCCGGGATGGCGTTGATCTGACCGTTGGAGCCGTACTTGCCCTTACGAGCGCCCAGCAGCAGCACACCGGCCAGAGCAGCGGTAGCACCGGTCATGTGAACCACACCGGAACCGGCGAAGTCGAGGAAGCCAGCTTCGTTCAGGAAGCCACCGCCCCACTTCCAGAAGCCCTGGATCGGGTAGATGAAGCCAGTCATGATCACGGCGAAGACCAGGAACGCGAACAGCTTCATGCGCTCGGCAACCGCACCGGAAACGATGGACATGGCAGTCGCAACGAATACGACCTGGAAGAAGAAGTCCGAAGCAACCGAGTAGTACGGTGCATCGTCGCCACCGGCGAGTACGTCTTCAACGGTGTTCTCGGCACCGATCAGCACGCCGAAGCTCGGGAAGATACCGCCTTCCGGGCTGGAGTACATGATGTGGTAGCCGATCAGCAGATACATGGTGCACGCCGTTGCGTACAGGGCCACGTTCTTGGTCAGAATTTCAGTGGTGTTCTTGGCGCGGACCAGACCGGCTTCGAGCATGGCAAAACCCGCCGCCATCCACATCACCAGAGCACCGCAGATCAGAAAGTAGAATGTATCAAGCGCGTACTTGATTTGTACGATGTCTTCCATTTTAAGCCCCCCATATAGGCTTGGTTACTGCTGTCTGTTGAACAACCCGCCTTAGATGGCGTCGGTGCCGGTCTCGCCGGTACGGATGCGGATGGCCTGTTCGAGGTTGACCACGAAGATCTTGCCGTCACCGATCTTGCCGGTGTTGGCTGCCTTGGTGATGGACTCGATAACGCGATCCAGCATGTCGTCAGCGATGGCAACGTCGATCTTCACCTTCGGCAGGAAGTCGACAACGTACTCAGCGCCACGATACAGCTCGGTGTGACCTTTCTGACGACCAAAGCCCTTGACCTCGGTTACGGTGATGCCCTGAACGCCGATTTCAGACAGCGCTTCACGCACGTCATCCAGCTTGAAAGGCTTGATTACAGCCGTTACTAGTTTCATTTCGATACTCCCGTGTGATGGACTGCCCTGGGGGACAGCACAAGTCTATGCCGAGTTAGAGGCTTTTAGAAACGGACAAAACAAAAGTGCTGTCGCAGTCGTCAGAATCGCCGACACGCCCTGCACATGCCGGCGCACTCATCTCGACACAGGCAGAGATCAATTGCGTCCCTGCCCCCGCTGGCAGCGCCTGGGTGTTCCCGATGCCTAACCGCGGATTACGGGTCAAACCTGCCAGGGTCAATCGCTTCATTATTGTGCTCCCGATGTGATCGCTCACGATTCTGGCTGCGCCCCGATGCCGTGCCCCGTAGAGGGACATGCCGCCGGGATCAGCTGGAGCAAGCTTTGCAGAAACCCTGCCAATTTTGTTTTCCCGTTAATTTTCAATTGGTTGCAAATAAACAGGGACAGCAGGCCATCATCAACGCACTACCCATGCACCAGCATAGTGCACAAGCGTGGTGCGCGCGCACAAAGTACGCACAAGCACGGCGCGGATTTCGGCGAGCCGGATCGGAGTGCTACACTTGCAGGCCCGTCAGCCCTCTTGACCCGCAGGTAACAGGCATATGCTGCACAAACTGGTGATAGACACCGTCAGCGCTCAGGCGACCAAACTGCTGATGAGCGAACAGGGGCTACCCAACGTGGAAGTCGAGAAGCATCTCAAGGCCTTGCTGCAAAGCGCGCTGAGCAAGCTGGATGTGGTCAGCCGTGACGAGTTCGATACCCAGCAGGCCGTGCTGATGCGCACCCGCGAGCGCCTGGAAGCGCTGGAAAAGCGCGTCAGCGAGCTGGAAGCCAAAGCCCCCTGATGCCCCTTGGCAGCAGCCTTGCTGCCAACCCACACGTTATCGCCTGACCCTCGGCAGTATCAGGTATTGATCAAGGAGCGATCATGTCCCTGGCCACCATCCACAGCCGCGCGTGTCTGGGTATCGACGCGCCGGCCGTCCAGGTCGAAGTCCATCTTGCCAACGGTATGCCCAGCCTGACCCTGGTCGGCTTGCCGGAAACGGCGGTCCGTGAAAGCAAGGACCGGGTGCGCAGCGCGTTGCTGAACGCGCAGCTGGAGTTCCCGGGCAGCAAGCGCATCACCATCAGCCTGGCGCCCGCCGATCTGCCCAAGGATGGCGGCCGCTTTGATCTGGCCATCGCCCTCGGGCTGCTGGCGGCAAGCGGGCAGATTCCGGCACAGGCACTGACCGACTGCGAGTGCATCGGCGAGCTGGCGCTGTCCGGCGAGCTGCGACCGATACAGGGCGTGCTGCCGGTGGCGCTGGCCTGCCGCGATGCCGGTCGCAAGCTGATTCTGCCGGCCGCTAACGCGGCCGAGGCCGCACTGGTCAGCGGGATCGAACTGATCGCTGCCGATCATCTGCTGCCGCTATGTGCGCACTTGCGCGGTGAGCAGCGCTTGCCCGACCTCCCCCCGACGGCGCCCTCAGAGCCAGCCAGGCATGCCGACCTCGCCGACGTACAGGGACAGGAGCAGGCCAAAAGGGCGCTGATCATCGCCGCAAGCGGCGGTCACAATCTGCTGCTGTTCGGGCCACCCGGAACCGGCAAGACCCTGCTGGCCAGCCGTCTGCCCGGCATTCTGCCGCCACTTGCGGAGCAGGAAGCACTCGAGGTCGCGGCGATTCAATCGGTCTGCGACCGCACGCCGCTGAGCGCCTGGCCTGCCCGCCCCTTTCGCTCGCCCCATCACGGTGCATCCGCTGCGGCGCTGGTTGGCGGCGGCAGCCAGCCACGCCCCGGTGAAATCAGCCAGGCACATCATGGCGTGCTGTTTCTGGATGAGTTGCCGGAGTTCGATCGTAAGGTACTGGAGATGCTGCGTGAGCCACTGGAGTCCGGTGCGATTCACATCGCCCGCGCCCGCGAGCAACTGCGCTTTCCTGCCCGATTTCAACTGGTAGCGGCGATGAACCCCTGCCCCTGCGGCTATCAGGGTGACCCATCGAGCCGCTGCCGCTGCACGCCGGAGCAGGTTCAGCGCTACCGCAGCAAGCTGTCGGGCCCCCTTTTGGACCGCATCGACCTGCATCTGGCGATGCGCAACGAGCCATTCAGCCTGCAGGGCAACAACGAGCCCGGCCGGCCGGACAGCGCGACTGCTGCGGCGCAGGTGGCAGCCGCCAGGGCGCGCCAGCTGAATCGGCAGCAGGGTCTCAATGCCCATATGGGACTGGAGAGCTTGCGTACGCACTGCAAGCTGAGCGACGCCGATGCTCAGTGGCTGGAGCAGGCGGTCACCCGCCTTGGGCTCTCCCATCGGGCCAGTCACCGGGTACTCAAGGTCGCGCGGACGCTGGCGGATCTGGACGCCGTAGCGCAGATCAGCCGTTCACATCTGGCAGAAGCGCTGCAATATCGGCAGCTGGACCGCCAGCCCGGCTAGAGAAAAGATATGCAATAACTGGCAGGCGCGAACAGGTGGACTATAGTCAGTAGCAGCGGGGCGGCACCGGTGTCGAGACGCTGGCGCCAGCGGTGCCGGTCGTCGCCTTGCGTTTAACCTGCAGCAATCAGGAAATCAGTGACAGACCGGTTGCCGATCCGCACTCTTCCTCACGCCCCATCGCGTAGGCATCCATGAAGTAACACAGCTCCTCGAATGCCAGCGCCGGGCTGATGAAATAGCCCTGTACCTGATCACACCCGAGACTGCGCAGAATCTCCAGTTGGTCGCGATATTCGACGCCTTCGGCAACCACTTCCAGCCCCAGACTGTGCCCCATGTCGATCATCGCCCCCACCAACTGACGATCGGCCGTACGCTCGGCAATCGCCTTGACGAAACTGCGATCAATTTTCAGCAGGTTGATCGGCAGGCTGTGCAGGTGAACGAACGACGAAAACCCGGTGCCGAAGTCATCCAGCGAAAAACGCAGCCCCAGGCCGGTCATCCCGTCCATGGTCATCAGCACCTGCTCCGGCTGCTGCATGACCGCGGTCTCGGTCAGCTCGAACTCCAGCCAGTGCGGGTCGATGCCGGTGCGTTCGAGCAGGCGCTTGACCGTCGACAGCAGCGCGCTGTCCTGGAACTGGCGGAACGACATGTTCACCGCCACGTGCACCGGTGCCATATTGCGCTTCTTCATCTGGGCCAGATCGTGGCAGGCGCGGGCAATGACCCAATAGCCCATTGGCACGATCAGGCCGGTCTCCTCGGCCAGCGGAATGAATTCGTTGGGCCCGAGCAGACCGCGCTCGGGATGACGCCAGCGAATCAGCCCCTCAAGGCCAACGATCTTGCCGCTGCCGAGATCGACCCGCGGCTGATAGTGCAGCTCAAACTCACCGCGCCGCAGCGCATGGCGCAGCGAAGCCTCAAACTCGATCAGGCTGTGCGCCTGCAGATTGATGCGCTCGTCATAGAAGTGGAAATTGCAGCCGCGCTGGCCCTTGGCCTGCAGCATCGCCAGATTGGCGTGCAGCAACAGACTGTCGACGGTCTGGCCACCCTCAGGATAGGTGGCAATACCGACACTGCAGCCGAGCAGCATGCCTTCACTGTTGACGTTAAAGGGCTCGGCCAGCTCGTTGATGATCTTCTGCGCGATCTGCAGCAGGTTGCTGGACGAGCCGTAATCCTCGACTACCAGAGCAAACTCGTCGCTGCCCATGCGGCCGATGGTGTCGGTGTTGCGCAGCACCGAGCGCAGCCGCTCGACCACTTCGCAAATGATGGCGTCGCCGGCACTGTGGCCTAGGGTATCGTTGACGTGGCGAAAGTTGTCCATGTCGACACAGAAAACCGCCAGCGGCTGATTGGTACGCAGGGCGCGGCGCATGCCCTGCTTGAGGCGATCCTGAAGCATCTGCCGATTGCAGGTGCCGGTCAGCGGGTCGAAGCTTGCAGCCCGTTCAAGGGCACTGCGCAGCCGGTGGCGTTCAATGGCGTACTGCAGGCAACGCACCATCTCGCTGGCTGACGCCTGCTCCCAGAGACTGTCGTTCAAGCCGCTGTTAAACCCGGAGAAATCCGGCTCGCTGACCAAGTGAATGACGGGGACGCCACAGTCCTGCAGCAGGGAAAGATTCGCCGAACGCGACAGTACCGCCTGTACCTCATCCTGATTGATTCGGGTCTGCAGCTGATGCCAGTCATCCATACGCTCCAGCACGAAGGGCAGACGTGCCAATGCCGATAGCCGCCGACAGAGCTGCACGTAGGCTCCGTGGTCGCTATCGAGCATTACTACCCGCTGCGTCGCACTGTCATCGCTCAACTGGCGATCCCCCAAGGTTCGAGAACAACACTGACACTCACCATCCCACCCTCCAGCTAGCCAAGCTATCTACTTGATTTGGCTGACATCTTTCTGGAAGCCACTGCGACATCAGGCAGGGCTGACAGCGTCACATTACGTCTCGAAAGGCAAAGATTCTTTTAAATTTAGATATATACAGCATTTTTGTGAAGTTACTTATAGCGAAATTTTGCGTAATTACCAAGCTTCACCCGCACCGCTCATCCGGTCTCAACACGAAAACTGCTACTATTGCCCGCCCGTTCAGGAGTATCAAAGCCGTGTCACGCCTCAACCCCCGCCAACAGGAAGCCGTCGAATATATCAGCGGGCCGCTGCTGGTACTGGCAGGGGCCGGTAGCGGCAAGACCAGTGTGATCACACGCAAGATCGCCTATCTGGTCAAGGAGTGCGGTATCCGCGCGCAAAACATCATCGCCGTGACCTTCACCAACAAGGCCGCACGCGAGATGAAGGAGCGGGTCAGCCAGCTGATCAAGGGACCGGACGCCCGCGGCCTGACCGTCTCGACTTTCCACAACCTCGGTCTGAACATCATCCGCAAGGAGCATCAGCGACTCGGCTACAAGCCCGGCTTCTCGATCTTCGATCAACAGGATGCCACGGCATTGATTACCGATCTGATGCACAAGGATTACGGCGCCGAAGACGGCATCGAAGGCATCCAGGCACAGATCTCCAACTGGAAGAACGACCTGATCCTGCCGGATGAAGCACTGGCCAAGGCCAAGACCCCGCAGGAGCAGACCGCCGCCAGCGTCTACATGCACTACCAGCGCACCCTAAAGGCCTACAACGCGGTCGACTTTGACGACCTGATCCTGATCCCGGTGGTGCTGTTTCGCGATAACCCCGATGTGCTCGAGAAGTGGCAGTTTCGCATCCGCTACATGCTGGTCGACGAATACCAGGACACCAACGCCAGCCAGTACCTGCTGGTCAAGATGCTGGTCGGCGCGCAATCGCGCTTTACCGTGGTCGGTGACGATGACCAGTCGATCTACGCCTGGCGCGGCGCCCGCCCGGAAAACCTGGCGCTGCTCAAGGAAGACTTTCCCCAGCTCAAGGTAGTCATGCTGGAGCAGAACTACCGCTCCACCAGCCGTATCCTGCGCGCCGCCAACACCCTGATCGCCAACAACCCGCATGTGTTCGAGAAGCAACTGTGGAGCGAGCTGGGCTACGGCGAGCCACTGCGCGTGATCCGTTGCCGCAATGAAGAGGCCGAGGCCGAGCGCGTGGCGGTCGAGATTCAGAACCAGCACCACCAGCACAAGCGTGCCTGGCGCGACTTTGCCATCCTTTACCGCGGCAACCACCAGGCCCGCCTGATCGAACTCAAACTGCAGCACCACCAGATCCCCTACCACCTGTCCGGCGGCACCAGCTTCTTCAGCCGGCAGGAGGTCAAGGACCTGATGTCCTACCTGCGCCTGCTGGTCAACCAGGATGACGACAACGCCCTGCTGCGGGTCATCAACGTCCCGCGCCGCGAGATTGGCCCGGCCACCCTGGAAAAGCTCGGCACCTACGCCAACGAACGCCAGATCACCATGTACCAGGCCTGCACCGAGATCGGGCTGGGCGAGCGCCTGGATGCCCGTTACACCGAAAAGCTGCAGCGCTTCATCACCTGGCTCGACGGCATCCGCAAGCAGTGCTACGAAGGCGACCCGATTGAAACCCTGCGACGCATGGTGCTCGATCTGGACTACGAGAACTGGATTCGCCAGAACTGCTCCAGCGACGAGATCGCTGCCAAGCGCATGGGCAACGTCTGGTTCCTGCTGGACTCGATCAAAAGCATCCTGGAAAAGGACGAAAGCGGCGAGAGCAACATCGAAGATGCGATTGCCAAGCTGGTCCTGCGTGACATGCTCGAACGCCAGGAAGAGGAAGAGGACTCCGACCGGGTACAGCTGATGACCCTGCACGCCTCCAAGGGTCTGGAGTATCCGCACGTGTTTATCATGGGCATGGAGGAAGAGATTCTCCCCCACCGCTCCAGCATCGAAGCCGACAGCGTCGAAGAAGAGCGCCGCCTGGCCTATGTCGGCATTACCCGTGCGCGCAAGACGCTGACGTTTACCTTCGCTGCCAAGCGCCGCCAGTTTGGTGAAGTCATCGACTGTGCGCCCAGCCGCTTCCTGGACGAAATTCCGTCCGAAGATCTGGAGTGGGAAGGCACCGAGGAAGCACCGGTCGAGCAGAAGCAGGCCCGCGGTAAAGCGGCACTGTCCAACCTGCGCGACCTGCTCAAGGGCTCCTGAGCCAGAAAGCAAAACGCCCCGCACAGGGCGGAGCGTTCAGTACAGCGCGAATGGCCGAATCAGAGACCGGACATTTCCTTGATCGCTGCCATCAGCTCTTCGTCAGAGCAGTCACCACAGGTACCTTTCGGCGGCATCGCGTTCAAACCAGCAACGGCGTTTGCCAGCAGCATATCCAGATCACCACCATGACGGGCAGTCCAGGCAGCGGTATCACCAATCTTCGGAGCGCCCAGTACGCCAGCGCTGTGGCAGGCGGAGCAGAACTTGCCGACTACATCGGCACCGGAGCGCGGACCCGCTGCAGCAGCAGCGCCACCGCCAGCAACCTCGTCAGCACACGGATCACCTGCCAGGCAGACGGTACCGTAAGGCTTCAGACGTTCAGCGATAGCCTCTTCGTTCGCGGTGGCAGCGAAAGCATTACCGGCAACTACGGCCAGCATGGCCGCCGAGGCCAGCAGAATCTTCTTCAAAGTCATCACCTTGTGCATCCTCATCATGGCTATAAGTGTTGCGCCCAAGTGCATTGCCCGGACAATGTGCGCGAGTATACCGATAAACCCCCACCCGACAAAGTACCCGACTTGCCACAGCACGCAAGGAATCCACCCTGAGGCATGGACGCGGCCCCGTTCAATGCGTATCATTGCCGCGCTGAAACGCACCTGCCGCCGACTGCAACACGCAAAGGCAGCCAGGGTGCGGCCAAAGGTCGCAACGACCGCAACAGCGCAACGCACTCGTAGCTCAGCTGGATAGAGTACTGCCCTCCGAAGGCAATACTCAGCCCCTTGTGCCACGGTGCGGCTAAAGGTCAAAATGACCTCGCATTACTTATATGCACCCGTAGCTCAGCTGGATAGAGTACCGCCCTCCGAAGGCGGGGGTCACAGGTTCGAATCCTGTCGGGTGCGCCATTTCTCTTTAGAATCAATAGCTTACGAGCATCCGAGCTCTCTTATCTTGTGCCCAAATCGGCGGCTACAGAAAATAAATACTCACTCGCCCTTCCAAAACACCTCGCAAGAATGACCTCTGCCCTCCAGCATTGAAAAAGCTGGAAAAAAGCCGTGTGCCCAAAATGTGCCCATACGGTGCCCAATGATTTTTGCGCGTTACGCAGCAGCGAGGATTTTGAGTATTGCCCTCCGGGTCCATGCCTTGCCCAAACAACACCTCCGATAAGAGCAAAGGAGCGCCTTTCACATGAGGCCCCAGCCGGACTAGTCTTGCCCTACTTTTCCTGATAGATACAGAGCACACTCGGGGATGCCACACTTCGTTCGGGTTGTTGTAACGGCCCTCTGCCTCACGCCCGCGTAGGTAGCAAATAGTTAAATGGCTATTTTCTTTATAGAGCCGATCGTAGTTTTTCTCTGGGCTTAACCAATATCAAATCATCCGCCTCTACCCCTTCTCGCAAGTAAAGCACTGGAGTTGAGCTTTCAGGTATGCCTTCAAGCATCAATGCATTTCTAGCCTGCTCAAAAGCGACTGGTACTGACTTCCCAAAACCAATTGCCGAGTAAAACTGCGATGAAAAAACACGGGCAGCTGTATCTCCGATGGAGCGGTTCATACCTATAGCTGCGTCCACGTGCTGAGTACACGCCGCCGCCTGGTTGTATGAATGACAGGGTTCTCTGCTGCGGTCTTGAATGATTTTGATGCGCTGAGAACAAATTTGGCCTGTCGACCTAGCCATTCTCGCTCTCGCGAGGAAATCCACAGCTTTCATTGAATCGTCATCATTCTGAAGCAGTGAATTAACAAAAAATGCCTACCTTATGCATTGCGAACCGCAATTCTGCGGCCCGTAAAATTGCAAAAGGTGATAATATGACACCCCACCCGATACAGGACGCCGTGCTGTGGGTCGACCGGCTGAGCGTCGTCTACCCAGGCGGCGTGACCGCCCTGCGCGATACCTCGGTTGCATTCCGGCGTGGTGAGTTCACCGTGCTGCTTGGTCTCTCGGGCGCGGGCAAGTCGACCTTGCTCCGTAGTCTCAATCGACTCGTCACGCCCACTGGCGGCAGCGTCACCAGCGAACTCGGTGAGCTCGGCAGCGGCTCGGCCTTGCGTCAGCACCGTA
Source organism: Halopseudomonas sp. L-58 (assembly GCF_056859475.1). Classification (NCBI taxonomy): domain Bacteria; kingdom Pseudomonadati; phylum Pseudomonadota; class Gammaproteobacteria; order Pseudomonadales; family Pseudomonadaceae; genus Halopseudomonas; species Halopseudomonas sp. L-58. The sequence continues at coordinate 5,054 of NZ_JBSXON010000038.1, read as the reverse complement.
GGCGTACCGCCATGATCTTTCAGCACCACCAGCTGATCGAACGTCAAAGCGCACTGGCTAATGTGCTGACCGGCCGGCTGGCCTTTCACAGCACGCTCCGCTCGCTGTTTCCTTTGCCGCGTGCCGATCAGGAGATTGCACTCAGTTGCCTCGCCCGGGTCGGGCTGGCAGACAAGGCGCTGAGCCGAGTGGACAAACTGTCCGGTGGCCAGCAGCAGCGGGTAGGCATCGCGCGTGCGTTAGCGCAGCAGCCGGCGATCATTCTGGCCGATGAGCCGGTAGCCAGCCTCGACCCGGCAACCTCGGTCCGCGTTCTCGGACTGCTGCGCGACATTTGTAAGGAAGACGGCATCACCGCCATCGTTTCGCTGCATCAACTCGAATATGCCCGCCGCTTCGCCGATCGCGTCGTCGGGCTGGCCGATTCTCAGATCGCTTTCGATGCCGCGCCCTCGGAACTCACCGATGCGCAGCTTGAGCGCATCTATGCAGGCCGCTCTACGACTCAGCCAGCGAATGCTCCGGCTGAACCACCTGTCATGCTCGAACCTTCACTGGAGATGTCCCGATGAAACGCTTATCCGCGCTCTTATTGACTTGCTTGCTGTCCGCTGTTTCAAGTTTGTCCGCCCTAGCGGCCGATGCCGATCCGGATGTGCTAAAGGTTGCCCTGCTGCCGGACGAAAACGCCTCCGAGCTGATCAAGCGTAACCAGCCGCTGAAGGATTATCTGGAAGAGCATCTGGACAAGAAGGTGCAGCTGATCGTAACCACCGACTATTCCTCGATGATTGAGGCGATGCGCTTTGGCCGTATCGACCTGGCGTATTTCGGTCCGCTGTCCTACGTCATGGCCAAAAGCAAAAGCGACATCGAGCCCTTCGCTGCCATGGTCATCGACGGCAAGCCGACCTATCGCTCGGTGATTATCGCCAATGTGGCGTCAGGCGTGAATGAGTATGCCGACCTTAAGGGCAAGAAGATGGCCTATGGTGACCGGGCATCGACGTCCAGCCATTTGATTCCCAAAACCGTGCTTCTTGAGACGGCCGATTTGACGGGTGGGCAGGACTACGAACAACATTTTGTGGGCACGCATGACGCCGTTGCCGTCAACGTGGCGAACGGCAACGCCGATGCGGGTGGGCTGTCGGAGGTAATTTTCAATCACGCAGTCGAACGTGGCCTAATCGATCCGAGCAAGGTGAAAGTACTTGGTTACAGCGGCGAATATCCCCAGTACCCCTGGGCGATGCGCTCCAACCTGAGCCCCGAGCTGAAAACCAAGGTGCGGGATGTATTCGTCGGTATCGACGATCCCGAAGTGCTGCGCAACTTCAAGGCCGAGGCCTTCGCGCCCATCACCGACGCCGACTACGATGTGATCCGTAACATGGGATCACTGCTCGGCCTCGACTTCGCCACGATGTGAGCACCGATATGTCTACTCATTACGACGTGCAGGCGCTGCCTGCAGAGCAACGCGAGCACATCCTTCGAGGCTTCGGCCTCGGTTGGTGGCGCCAGCTGGGGCAGGTGGCGATTGTATTCGGAGTGGTGCTGTTGGCCTGCTGGTACGTGGGGCTGCTCGATGCCACCACGCTGCTGAACGGGCTGCCCTCCATCGCGACCCTGGCAGGCGAGGCCATGCCGCCAGACTTTTCGGGCTATCGAAGCTGGATTCGCCCCTTGATCGACACCTTGGCGATGAGCATCGCCGGTACGGCCATCGCAGTGGTGTTCTCGCTGGTGGTGGCTTTCATCGCCGCCCGTAACACGGCGCCGCACCCCCTGGTATTCGGTGTTGCCCGGGTGCTGCTCAATGCCCTGCGGTCGGTGCCGGAGCTGATCATGGGCATCATCTTCGTTGCAGCCGTAGGATTCGGCGCCTTGCCAGGCGTGCTTGCGCTGGGTCTGCATTCGATCGGCATGGTCGGCAAGTTCTTCGCCGAGGCCATCGAGCACGTCGACGAAGCGCCGGTGGAAGCCGCTCGGGCTGCGGGGGCTACGCCGATGCAAGTGCTGCTGCACGCGGTTTTGCCACAGGTGACGCCGCAGTTCGCCGACGTGGCGATCTACCGCTGGGAATACAACTTTCGCGCCTCCACCGTGATGGGCATGGTCGGCGCCGGCGGTATCGGCTTCGAACTCATGGGCTCGCTGCGCATCATGCAGTACCAGGAGGTCGCAGCAATCCTGCTGGTCATCCTGGCCATGGTCACGCTGGTAGACGCCTTCAGTGGCGTGCTGCGCAAACGTTTCAAATAGGAGAAACCATGCTGCCGAAACTCGTTATAACTCACCGGGTACACGATGAGATCCTGCAACTGCTGGCGCCACATTGCGAGCTGGTGACCAACCAGACCGACAGCACGCTGACGCGCGAGGAAGTTCTACGCCGCTGCCGCGATGCTCAGGCGATGATGGCGTTCATGCCCGATCGGGTCGATGCAGACTTTCTTCAAGCCTGCCCTGAGCTGCGTGTAGTCGGCTGCGCGCTCAAGGGCTTCGACAATTTCGATGTGGACGCCTGTACTGCCCGCGGGGTCTGGCTGACCTTCGTGCCTGATCTGTTGACGGTCCCGACTGCCGAGCTGGCGATCGGACTGGCGGTGGGGCTGGGGCGGCATCTGCGGGCAGCAGATGCGTTCGTCCGCTCTGGCGAGTTCCAGGGCTGGCAACCACAGTTCTACGGCACGGGGCTGGATAACGCTACGGTCGGCATCCTTGGCATGGGCGCCATCGGACTGGCCATGGCTGATCGCTTGCAGGGATGGGGCGCGACCCTGCAGTACCACGAGGCGAAGGCTCTGGATACACAAACCGAGCAACGGCTCGGCCTGCGCCGGGTGGCGTGCAGCGAACTCTTCGCCAGCTCGGACTTCATCCTGCTGGCGCTTCCCTTGAATGCCGATACCCAGCATCTGGTCAACGCCGAGCTGCTTGCCCTCGTACGGCCGGGCGCTCTGCTTGTAAACCCCTGTCGTGGTTCGGTAGTGGATGAAGCCGCCGTGCTCGCGGCGCTTGAGCGAGGCCAGCTCGGCGGGTATGCGGCGGATGTATTCGAAATGGAAGACTGGGCTCGCGCGGACCGGCCGCGGCTGATCGATCCTGCGCTGCTCGCGCATCCGAATACGCTGTTCACTCCGCACATAGGGTCGGCAGTGCGCGCGGTGCGCCTGGAGATTGAACGTTGTGCAGCGCAGAACATCATCCAGGCATTGGCAGGTGCGCGCCCAATCAACGCTGCGAACCGTCTGCCCCAGGCCGAGCCTGCCTCATGTTGAATCCGGTCTGGCTGAAGAGCCTGGTAGCGATCGTTCAAACAGGCAGTTTTCAGAGCGCGGCGAGGGCGTTGGGGCTGGCCCAGCCGACGGTGTCGCAGCACTTGCAGAAGCTTGAAGAGCAGGTCGGCGTAACGCTGGTGCAGCGCAGTCGTAGCGGCTGCCAGCCTACCACACGGGCGCTGGCCTTCATGCCGCATGCGACCGCCTTGCTCGACATGCACGCCCGGGCGCTAGAAGCCCTGCATGGCAATCGTGAGCGCGTCGGGGCTAGCTCCAACATCGGCACCTACCTTCTCCAGCCATTCGTGCGCAGCTATCTGACGACCGCAAATGAGAGGGGCGAGGTGGATCTGCGCATCGCCGCCAACCCGGATGTGGCCGACCAGCTACTGGCGGGCCAGCTCGACGCCGCGATCATGGAATGGTGGCTACCTCACCCCGACTTCGAACACCGCCTCTGGCGGGTCGAGCCGCTGGTGCTTATCGTCAGCCCCGACCATGCGCTGGCTGAAGCAGGGTGCATAGAACGTGATCGTCTGGTGGACCTGCCGATGCTGGGAGGTGAACCGGGTAGCGGTACCGGACGGCTTCTGACCGAATACTTTGGCGAGCTGGGCGTGCCTCGCAGCGGTATGCAGCTAGGCAGCACCGAGGCAGTCAAACAAGCGGTCAGGGCGGGACTCGGCGTGTCGTTGGTGATGGCTTCCGCAGTACAAGACGAAGTTCGCAGTGGCGCGCTGGTAGCTCTTCCCATCCCGGGGCTTGAAAAGCGTCTCCAACTGATCTGGCGCAAACCTCCCGGAAATCTGCACCCGCCGGGATTTGTGCGGCACTTATTGGAGGAGGCAGATCTAGCTGGATTGTGACGACCTCAATCCCGGCCGACGTGAAGTGAGAGCTTATTTCCAAGTGCTGGCTGGTGAGATGTCCGCAAGGTGGCTGGCGCTCACAATGCCCATCTATATGCTCATCCTTTCCGCTGACCCGCTTCGGCCGTGACCGATAGTTTGGCCATCGTCATTACGACCGACGCTACCGGTCATGGCTTCGTCGATGGGGATAACCGTGGTGGTGCGATAACCACGAAAATGGCTGAGCTTGACGAACTTGAGGCGCATGGGGATTTCCTTATCTACAACTGGCCGGAGAAGGCCTTTTGGCTGAGGCTTAAAACAAAATCCGACTCTAAATTTCCGCCATTAATTTTTGAGGAAAACTTTTCTTTGACAAAATTGACGATTTCTTTAAATCGGAGCTGCTCTTTTAAGCCAGGTACAGGAACCATGATTTCCTTTATTTTCCCCAAATAAAGCCCAGCCTGAGCAGAAGAGTTTCCTGAGGAAACAAATTGACGCTGCAATGCATCAGTATTAATCAATGACAATAAGTACTCTGAAACAATCTCCTTGCCTGGCTTTAACAAGGCAACACTTCGCGCCAAGCTGAATTCCCCAATATCAGGAACCACAAGTGCTTTGCCGATGGTAGCTCCAACACAAACCAAAAGCACATCGCCTTTTTCAGGCCCACACCTTTTATAGATGCGTTGATGATCAGCTTCGCTAATGTAAGAGACATCTGATAGATCCAGATTGCCTTTTCGATCAATGTGAATCGCCCCGGATTTCCTAGACACTTTCCAGGCTCAGTAAATGTTGCCTTTCAAACTCTACCGGTGACAGCTGGTTGTTGAAACCGTGTCGGCGTTTTGGGTTGTAAAACATCTCGATGTAGTCGAACACGTCAGCGCGAGCATCCTGCCTAGTG
>NZ_JBSXON010000037.1:0-2763 GCF_056859475.1 Halopseudomonas sp. L-58 | reverse complement strand
CTTTTTCTTGTTCTGATGCTCGGCTTGGGCGAAGGTGATCTGCTTCATCGGGTGGCTTGGCTGAGGTAGTGGCAGTGTCTGGTGATTATACTCAGGGCTGCGTAATCAGGCAGAGGGCTGATTTGTGCAGCGTTTCCTTAGCGCTGGTACAGGGTCAGGATGAGCTGGATAGCGTTGCAGAGCGTTTGCGCGATAGTTTCTGTCGCCACGCCTTCGAACTGGAAGATGGTCCGCTGGAGGTCACCATCAGCCTGGGGACCGCATTGGCCGCAGCGCAGGATGTGGATGGCGCTGCTCAGAATCTCATCGCCCGTGCTGATGCTGCACTTTACCGGGCAAAGCGTGAGGGGCGTAACCGTGTGGTTCGCGGTTAGTCGAGCGTAGTAGCCGGGCGCAGCCACCAGTGCAGGTAGCGTCCCAGATGCTGGTAGGCAGGATGCTGGCTGTAGCGCAGCTCGTATTCAATCAGATCTTCGAGGCTGCTGTTACTGCAGAAGGGCTCCGGCATGTAGTCATAGAACACCCGTACGCCGCTGGTGGCCAGGCAGCTAAGGCTCGCCGCGGCGATCCACTGCATGGCGTCACGCGGGTCAATCGGCTGCTGCGGGGTCAGCCCGCTCGTGCCCTGGCCGGACAACGGCTTCTTGCGCAGCTTTTTGAACTGACCCTTGACCAGATTCTTGTAGATCAGTGCGTCGCGGTTGTAGAACGCGAGGGACAGCGCGCCGGCGGGCTGCACGAGGGCGGCCAGTTGCTGCAGCGCCTGCGCCGGGTCGGCCAGCCATTCCAGTACCGCATGACAGATCACCAGGTCATACCGTTCACCCTGCGCGGCGAGATCCTGCAGCGGCGCCTGCATGAAGCGTACGGGCAGGGCGGGGTTGCTGGCGTTGATGCGCTCACGGGCCGCATCAAGCATCGCTTCTGAAGGTTCGGCGACGGTGAGCTGATGGCCGAGGCCGGCCAGCCAGCCGCTGATCTGGCCGAGGCCGGCGCCAATGTCGAGAATGTGCAGCGGCGATTCTGCCTGCAGCAATGCCGGCAGCCATTGCTGCAGGTCGCGCTGCAACACGGCCAGACGAATGGCACCCTTGGGGCTGTCATAGATGCGCTGGGCGAAACGGGCGCCCAGGTGGTCAAAGTAGCGGTCGGTCATGGCGAGACTCTGCCGTGCAGGCATAAAAAAAGCCAGCTTGTGGCCGGCTTTTTAGCGGGGCGAAACGCTTATTTTTGGTAAGCGTTTACAGCCTTGACGATTTCCGCGCGGGCTTCATCAGCGCCGCCCCAGCGGTCAATCTTGACCCACTTGCCGGGTTCGAGATCCTTGTAGTTCTCGAAGAAGTGCTGGATTTGCTGGATCAGCAGTTCCGGCAGGTCGGTGTATTCCTTGATATCGCGGTACAGCACGCTCAGCTTGTCGTGCGGGACGGCGATCAGTTTGGCATCTCCGCCGCCATCGTCGGTCATGTGCAGAACGCCAACCGGGCGTGCACGGATAACTGCGCCGGGAGCGACCGGATGCGGGGTAACGACCAGCACGTCCAGCGGATCGCCGTCGTCAGCCAGGGTGTTCGGGATGTAGCCGTAGTTGGCCGGGTAGAACATCGGGGTCGCCATGAAGCGATCAACGAACAGGGTGCTGCTGTCCTTGTCGATCTCGTACTTGATCGGCGCATGGTTGGCTGGGATTTCGATAGCGACGTAGATGTCGTTGGGAATGTCTTTGCCGGCGGGGATCTTGTCGTAGCTCATGGGTTACCTGAGGGGCCATAGTTGAAAACTGGCCGGCATTATAGGCGCATCGCCGGCCGATACCAAGCAAAAACGGGGTGAACCTTGGTCGTAGATGTGCTCTGGCCGAGAGTGTCGGCCACGGCTGTCGGGAAATGGGCACACAAGCGCCGCCACGCGTGCATCGGCGCGGCGGCGCAGGGCGTCAGAGTTTCAGTGCGAAGTACATGAAATCGTGGTCGTTGGAGAAGCCCAGCGAGCGATACAGACTTTGTGCAGCCACGTTTTCCTCGCCGGTCATCACGGTCATTCGCTTGACCCCGGCCTCGCGCGCCATGTTCTTGGCGTGATTGATCAGCTTGTCGGCAACCAGTTGACGACGCGCCTCCTCGGTGACGTAGATGCCTTTGAGTACCCAGCTGGCCGCAAGCGTCAGGGCCGAGAAACTGGGAATGAACTGGCAAAAGCCGAGGGCCTTGCCGCTGTCTTCATCCTCGGCGATCAGAATGATGGCCTGTTCGTGTACCAGCCGCGCTTCGAGGAAGCGGCGCGATGCCTCGGGCAGCGGCGGCTGGCCGTAGAACTCGCGGTACTTGATAAAGAGCGGCGTCACCTCGTCGAGTCGATCGATATCAGCCTGGACTATGCGCATACGAGTGCTCCAATTATGGTCATTAAGTGGCTGGCAGGTTTTGGGTGGTCATTAACAGCATCGTGCATCAGTACTTTTGAATCTGCAATCGCAGGCCCCTAAAAAAGCTGGGATGCGGTGCTTGCGGGCGCACAGACGCGTTGTGTCGGCCGGCTTTTGGAGCGCTGTCGCGCGGCGGCAGGCGTTCAGGTGGTTCCGATGCTTGACATACTGCCGGCCGTCGCCATGCTGTTGCGCTTTCAGCTTTCAGCTTTCAGCTTTCAGCTTTCAGCTTTCAGCTTTCAGCTTTCAGCTTTCAGCTTTCAGCTTTCAGCTTTCAGCTTTCAGCTTTCAGCTTTCAGCTTTCAGCTTTCAGCGTAGGCTGTAGCCATTCGATTGTG
>NZ_JBSXON010000036.1:0-8217 GCF_056859475.1 Halopseudomonas sp. L-58 | reverse complement strand
TTTTTTTCGAGCGCCAGTGCCATCGGGATGCACCTTGATGCTGGTGCTATCCAGGGACACCGCCTCGATCTTGATCCGGACAATTTGGGATTGCTGCAACTGGGCGAACACCCGATCCAACACACCCGACCTCGACCAGCGGCTCATGCGGGTGTAGATGGTGTGCCAATTGCCAAAGCGCTTCGGCAAGCCGCGCCACTTGCAGCCATGCTCAGCGACATAGAGGATCGCGTTCAACACGTTCAGGTTGGACAGACTTACGTTGCCCCGCTGTCGCGGGAAGCAATGCTCAATGATCGAGAATTGTTCGGGGGTAATTTCCATGCGCGAAGTATCACACATGGAGAGACTTGAAGCTAATTAGCGTTAACAGGCCCTAAGGCGGCAGGAACAAAAAAGGGTGGCCATCATGGCCACCCTTTTTTGTGCATCATTCCGCCGTCTAGCCTTTAAAGCCGAGCACGTCCTGCATATCAAACAGGCCCGCACCACGGCCCTCAAGCCACATTGCCGAACGCACCGCACCCTTGGCAAAGGTCATCCGACTGGAGGCCTTGTGGGTAATTTCTACCCGCTCACCCTCGGTCGCAAACAGCACGGTGTGATCTCCGACCACGTCACCGGCGCGAACCGTCGCAAAACCAATGGTCTTGGGGTCACGCGCCCCGGTCTGCCCTTCACGCCCATAAACAGCCACGTCAGCCAGATTGCGACCAAGCGCGTCGGCAACGACTTCCCCCATGCGCAGGGCCGTTCCGGATGGAGCGTCGACCTTGTGACGGTGGTGCGCCTCGATAACCTCGATATCAGCCTCATCCCCCATAACCCGCGCAGCCATGTCCAGCAGCTTGAGACAGAGGTTCACGCCAACACTGAAGTTGGGCGCAAAGACGATAGGGATCTGCTTGCCGGCCTCGGCGAGCAACGCCTTTTCAGCTTCGGAGAAACCCGTAGTACCGATCACCATCGCCTTGCCTGCATCACGGCAAATCTGCAGATTCACCAGCGTCGTGGTCGGATGAGTGAAGTCGATCAGCACGTCAAAGGCGTCGACCACTTGCTTGAGGTCACCACTGATCGCAACGCCCAGGCGACCGAAACCGGCCAACTCACCCGCATCAGCGCCCACCAGCGAACTGTCAGCGCGCTCAATCGCCGCCGTCAGCGCAGCACCTTCCGTCTGACCGACTGCCTCGATCAGCGTCTTCCCCATGCGCCCGGCAGCGCCAATTACCGCAATCCGTCTCATCTTGCGCACCTGCCTCAGAATTTCATGTCTTCGAAGAAGTTCTTCACACCATCAAACCAGCTCTTGGCACGAGGCGACTGACTCGAGCCTTCGGCCTCAAGTGTTTGACGCAGCTCTTCGAGCAATTCGCGCTGACGCTTGGTCAGGTTGACCGGCGTTTCGACAACCACCCGGCAGAGCAGATCACCGGCCGAACCACCACGCACTGGCGTCACTCCCTTGCCGCGCAGGCGGAACAGCTTACCGGTTTGCGCGCCCTCGGGAATCTTCAGCTTGACCCGACCGTCCAGGGTCGGCACCTCAAGCTCTCCGCCCAGCGCCGCATCGACGAAGCTGATCGGCACCTCACAGTACAGATTCTTGCCGTCACGCTGGAAGATCTTGTGCTCGCGCACCGAAACAACCACATACAGATCACCGGCAGGGCCGCCATTAACACCGGCCTCACCTTCACCTGCCAGGCGGATACGGTCACCGGTATCAACACCGGCCGGAACCTTGACCGACAAGTTCTTCTGCTTCTCTACGCGACCATTGCCGTGGCAGTCCTTGCACGGATCGGTAATCATCTTGCCGGTACCATGACAGCGCGGGCAGGTCTGCTGCACCGAGAAGAAGCCCTGCTGCATGCGTACCTGACCATGACCACCGCAGGTGGTACAGGTTGTCGGCGTGGTGCCCTTCTTCGCACCGCTGCCATCACAGGTTTCGCAGGCAACCAGGGTCGGCACACGAATGGTGACCGTGGTACCGCGCACCGCCTCTTCCAGATCCAGCTCCAGGGTGTAACGCAGGTCACTGCCGCGCTGCACGCTGGAACGTCCACGACCGCCGCCGCCACCGAAAATGTCACCAAATACATCGCCGAAGATATCGGAGAAGTTGGCGCCGCCGCCACCAAAACCACCGGCACCGCCACCCATGCTCGGATCCACGCCGGCGTGACCATACTGATCGTAGGCTGCGCGCTTGTTGGCGTCGGTCAGCACTTCGTAGGCTTCGGTCGCTTCCTTGAACTTCTCTTCGGCATTCTCGTCATCCGGGTTACGGTCCGGATGGTATTTCATCGCCAGACGGCGATAGGCCTTTTTCAGCTCGGCCTCGCTGGCGCCCTTTTCGACCCCCAGCACTTCGTAATAATCACGCTTGGACATGTGTTCGACTTCCCTTACAGAGACACCCGGCACAAACGGCAACGCGGGAGAAGCTCCCGCGTTGCCAGGCAGAGTTGGAGGGCGGCACACCGGACATGCCGTCGGTGCACCACCCTACCCGGTTCATCAAGGACCTACTTGTTGTCCTTGACCTCTTCGAACTCGGCGTCGACCACGTCGTCCGCATCGTTACCGGACTCCGCGCCTGCTGCCGGGCCTTCACCCTTGCCAGCCTGAGCCTGTTCGGCATACATCTTCTGGACCAGCGGGCCAGATGCCTCGGACAACGCGTTGATCTTGGCCTCGATCTCTTCCTTGTCGCCGGTCTTGATCGCCGCTTCCAGATCGCTCAGCGCCGTTTCGATGGCGGCCTTCTCTTCATCAGTCGCCTTGTCGCCCGCCTCGGTCAGGGTCTTGCGAGTCGCGTGAACCAGCTGATCGGCCTGGTTGCGCACGGTTACCAGCTCTTCGAACTTGCGGTCTTCCTCAGCGTTGGCCTCGGCATCACGCACCATCTTCTCGATTTCGTCATCCGACAGACCAGAGGACGCCTTGATCACGATGGACTGCTCTTTGCCGGTTGCCTTGTCTTTGGCAGACACGTTGAGGATACCGTTGGCATCGATGTCGAAGCTGACCTCAATCTGCGGCACGCCACGCTGCGCCGGCGGAATGTCGGCCAGATCGAAACGGCCCAGCGACTTGTTCTGGCTCGCCTGCTTGCGCTCACCCTGCAGCACGTGAATGGTCACCGCAGTCTGGTTGTCGTCTGCAGTCGAGAATACCTGCGACTTTTTGGTCGGGATGGTGGTGTTCTTCTCGATCAGCGTAGTCATCACGCCACCCATGGTTTCGATACCCAGCGACAGCGGAGTAACATCCAGCAGCAGCACGTCTTTCACGTCGCCGGCCAGTACCGCACCCTGAATCGAGGCACCGATGGCAACCGCTTCGTCCGGGTTAACGTCCTTGCGCGGCTCCTTATTGAAGAACTCGGCAACGGTCTTCTGCACCAGCGGCATGCGGGTCTGACCACCAACCAGAATAACGTCGTTGATGTCAGACACATCCAGACCGGCATCCTGCATCGCGATGCGGCAGGGCTCGATGCTGCGCTTGATCAGATCTTCAACCAGCGACTCCAGCTTGGCACGCGTCACCTTGACGTTCAGGTGCTTCGGACCGGACGCATCTGCAGTGATGTACGGCAGGTTGACGTCGGTCTGCTGGCTGGAAGACAGCTCGATCTTGGCCTTTTCAGCCGCTTCTTTCAGACGCTGCAGCGCCAGCGGATCATTGTGCAGATCAACGCCGTTCTCTTTCTTGAACTCGTCTGCCAGGTAGTCGATCAGACGCATGTCGAAATCTTCACCACCCAGGAAGGTATCACCATTGGTGGCCAGCACTTCGAACTGATGCTCACCGTCCACTTCGGCAATTTCGATCACGGAGACGTCGAAGGTACCGCCACCCAGGTCGTACACAACGATGGTGGAGTCGCCACGCGCCTTGTCCATACCGTAGGCCAGAGCAGCCGCGGTCGGCTCGTTGATGATGCGCTTGACTTCCAGACCGGCGATGCGACCAGCATCCTTGGTAGCCTGACGCTGACTGTCGTTGAAGTAGGCCGGAACGGTGATAACCGCTTCGGTAACCGGCTCACCAAGGTAATCCTCGGCGGTCTTCTTCATTTTCTTCAGTACTTCAGCAGACACCTGCGGCGGAGCCATTTTCTCGTCATTTACCTGAACCCAGGCGTCGCCATTGTCGGCCTTGACGATCTTGTACGGCACCAGCTTGATGTCTTTCTGAACGACGTCTTCTTCAAAGCGACGACCGATCAGACGCTTGACCGCGTACAGGGTATTCTGCGGGTTGGTAACCGCCTGACGCTTGGCCGACTGGCCAACCAGGGTTTCACCGTCGTTGGTGTAGGCGACGATCGACGGAGTGGTACGACCACCCTCAGCGTTCTCGATCACCTTGGCGGAACCGTTTTCCAGAATAGAGACACAGGAGTTGGTGGTCCCCAGGTCGATACCGATAATCTTGCCCATAAGTTTCTCTCCGAATCTGACTGCCGCGTCTTGGTCAGCGGCGCTGTTCAACTATGCTTGAGCCCTTGATGGGGGCTGCCAAATCAATTTCAAGCCTGCTCGTCAATCGAGGGCGCGGCACCCGCCGCCGGGGCCTTGCTGACGACAACCATGGCCGGGCGCAACAGGCGACCGCTGAGGGTGTAACCCTTCTGGAACACCTTGAGCACGGTGTTCGGCTCAACCGCGGTACTTTCTTCCATCGCCATGGCCTGATGCAGTTCAGGATTGAAGGGCTCGCCCTCAGGCTGAACCGGGACTACCTGGAACCGCGCCAGGGTGTCGGCAAACATCTTCAGGGTCAGCTCAATACCCTCGCGCATCGGCTTGATCGCCGGATCATCAGCATTGGACAACTCCAGGCCGCGCTCAAGACTATCGATGATCGGCAGCAGATCATTGGCAAAACGCTCCAGCGCAAACTTGTGCGCCTTCTCCACATCCTGCTCGGCACGGCGACGCGCATTCTGCACATCAGCCGCCGCCCGCAGAGCCTGATCCTGAGCGGTAGCCAGCTGTTCTTCCAGACTCGCTACGCGCGCGGCAAGATCGCCTTCGGGCGTCGCAACGGTCTGATCGACCACGTCGTCCTGATCCTGCAGATCCGGTCTCTGTTCCTCTGCCATGTCTTTCTCCTGTCATAGGGTGGGCGTGTCTTTGCGCGCAATCGCCGCACACGCAGTCAATGATGAACGACCGGCCTCGCCGATCGCGTCTGGCAACCTATATGGGGACAGTCCACACAGCTTCAAGGGTCAATATCAATCAGTGTGCTCGTACTATTGCGGGGACTTGTCGCCACAAAGCAAACTACTGTATAAACAACCAGAACAATTTTCTCGGGAGCGCGCCATGCTGATCCACCTCGCGGTCAACAACTACGCCATCGTCGACACCCTGGAACTCGAGCTGGGCGGCGGCATGAGCGTGATTACCGGCGAAACCGGTGCAGGCAAATCCATCATGCTCGATGCACTGGCCCTCACCCTTGGCGATCGCGCCGACAGCGGCGCGGTTCGCCCCGGCGCCGACAAGGCCGACATCCTCGCCACCTTCGACATTCGCGACATTCCCGAAGCCCGCCAGTGGCTCGATGAGCGTGACCTGACGCAGGACGACGACCAGGTTATCCTCCGGCGCGTGATCACCGCCGAAGGCCGCTCACGAGGCTACATCAATGGCGCACCCTGCCCCCAGCAGGACCTGCGTGCCCTCGGCGAAATGCTGATCGACATTCACAGCCAGCATGAGCACCAGTCGCTGCTGAAAACCGATACCCATCGACGCCTGCTGGACGAGTACGCCGGCGCCGGCGAACTCGCGAGACAGGTTCAACTGGCGGCTCAGCGCTGCCGCCAGACCGAAAAGGCGCTACGCCAGGCCAGCCAGCAAAGCGAAGAACAGGCCGCTCGCCAGCAGCTGCTGACCTACCAACTGGACGAACTGGACAATCTGAGCCTGCAGGACGGCGAACTGGACGAACTGGAGAACGAGCAGCGTCAGCTCGCCAGCGCAGACCAGATCCTGCATTCCTGCCAGCAAGTCATCAACATCTGCAGCGAAAATGACGCAGGCAGCGTGCTGGAAGCCCTGACCGCCAGCCTGAGTCGGCTGGACGCCTTTAAAAGCCACAGCCCGCAACTGGGTGAAGCCAGCGACATGCTCGCCAGCGCACAGATTCAGATCGAGGAAGCAGTCGGCGAACTGACCCGTTACCTCGACCACTTCGAGGCCGACCCTGAACGCCAGCAGTACGTGGAAGAACGCCTCAGCGCCATTTATGACCTGGCACGCAAGCACCGTATTCAGCCGCAGGAGCTACCCGCGCTGCAGCAGCAGCTGATCGACGAACTGGAAGGCCAGCAGCAACAAGCTGCCGACGCAGAGCGCCTGCAGGAAGAACTGGTTGCCTATCAGGCCCACTATCGCCAACTGAGCGAGAAACTGTCAGCACAGCGCAGCAAGGGAGCAGCCAAACTCGCCAAGGCAGTAACTCAGGAAATTCAGCGCCTGGGCATGCCCGGTGGCCGAATCGAGCTGCAGCTGACACCGTTGGACGCCGACAGCTACCCGGTAACCGGGCTGGAAACCGTCGAATTCCTGGTCAGTGCCAACCCCGGCCAGCCCGCCAAACCGCTGGCCAAGGTAGCATCTGGCGGCGAACTGTCACGCATCAGCCTCGGCATTCAGGTCATCACCGCACAGACGTCACGCGTTCCCACACTGGTGTTTGACGAAGTCGATGTGGGTATCGGCGGCCCGACCGCCGAGATCGTTGGCCAGCTGCTTCGCCAACTTGGCGCGCGCGGCCAGGTACTGACAGTCACCCACCTGCCGCAGGTCGCCGCTCAGGGGCATCAGCACCTGTTTGTACGCAAACAGCAAACCCGCAACAGCACACGCACCTGCATTGACCAGCTGGACGATAACGCCCGCGTACAGGAAGTCGCCCGCATGCTTGGCGGCGTCGACTTGACCGACGAATCACTGGCCCACGCCCGCAAGCTGCTCAGCGTTGCACACTGAGCAGATATAAAAAAACCGGGCCTGGCCCGGTTTTTTTGCACCAAAAATCAGTGCTTGTCCAATCTGACGTTACTTGCCGCCAGCCTTGCGCACATACAGCACCAGATTGTGGTCAACCAGCTCGAAGCCGTGCTCCTTGACGATTTCGCGCTGACGGCGCTCGATTTCAGGATCGAAGAACTCGACCACTTCACCAGAGTCAACACAGACCATGTGGTCGTGGTGCTCGCCGTCGGCCAGCTCAAACACGGCGTGTCCGCCGTCGAAGTTGTGGCGCACGACCAGTCCGGCCGCTTCAAATTGCGTCAACACGCGATAGACGGTTGCCAGGCCAACGTCCTCGCCCGCCTCCATCAAAGCCTTGTAGACGTCCTCGGCACTCATGTGGCGCTCGTTCGAACCGTCGAGCATTTGCAGGATCTTAACCCGAGGTAACGTGACCTTCAGGCCGGCTTTGCGGAGTTCTTGATTTTCAACCATGTCACTATTCTCGTTCAGCGCTTCGCAGGGCGGGATGAGTCGGGTATGATCAGGGCAATACAGCCATTCCAAAGATAGCGGATGTTAGCACGTGACGCGAAAAAGCTTTAATCGAATCCTTTTCATGCTGTTATGCAGTGTCTCTATCGGCCTTCTGGGTGGCTGCGGCGTGGTCCCCGGCATTTACAAGATCGATATCCAGCAAGGCAACGTTGTCACCCAGGAAATGGTTGACCAACTCCGCCCCGGCATGACCACCCGCCAGGTGCGCTTCATTATGGGCACTCCGCTGATCCAGGACACCTTCCACCCCAACCGCTGGGATTACCTGTACAGCATGGAATCGGGACACAGCACGCGCGTGCAGGAACGCATCAGCCTGAACTTTGAAGACAATCGCCTGGTCGGCCTCTCCGGCGACTTCATGCCAGGTCAGAGCCAGGACGAGGAAATCATGAGCTCCGACACCGTCGAAACCTATCCCGTCGACCTGGGCGCTCCACTCGGCACAGGCGAATAGCCAACGCACTAAAGGGGAAGCGTCCGACGCCTCCCCTTCCTGCCCCCGCGACTAGCAGCCTGTTGAAATTCGCCGCGATGATTACGTCCACTGCTTCTGGCAGCAGCGGTCGCGCTCGTTTACTTCCCGTTTAGGGCGCCAATCGATGGAAATAGCCCGATTTGGCGTGCTCCAGGCGCACCTTCCCCGTCA
>NZ_JBSXON010000035.1:0-29772 GCF_056859475.1 Halopseudomonas sp. L-58 | reverse complement strand
CGGCGTCTGTCAATGTAGTTGGAACATGAGTCATGCTGCTTCTAGTTCACTATGCACATGGATAACGGTCGTTTCCTTCTCTGGATTCAGCCAAACGCTGCCTACGGGTTGCCAGTTTCGAGTATTGCCCGACCAGCGTGCAGGATGCTGAGCGCGAGCGAGCTGATAAAGGGCATGGCGCCGGGCAAGAATGGCGTGATCCTGGCCGGCGTGGCGCTGAGCGGGCGTGACGTAACGGATCTCGCTATGGCGATGCTGTTCGTTGTACCAATACACGAATTGCCCCACCCACTTGCGGGCGTCGGTCAGGTCGGCAAAGCCAGCCACAGGGAAGGCGGGATGGTATTTGCAGGTACGGAACAAGGATTCAGAGTAGGCGTTATCGTTCGAGACGCGGGCACGGCTGTGCGACGGTGTGACGCCGAGTTCTTCAAGCTTGGCATGGATGGTCGAACCCTTCATCGCCGAGCCGTTATCGCCGTGCAGGACCAGCGGCCGGTGACCACATTGCTCACGCAGTACCGCTCGTTGAACGACCTGCGCGCTGTTGGCCATGTTCTCGGCTTCAAAGACTTCGTGGCCCACGATCTTGCGGCTGTAGATGTCGACGATCAGGTACAGATAAAAGAACTGGCCGCGAACCCGGGTCGGCAGATAAGTCACATCCCAGCTCCACACGGCGTTGGCGTGGTCGGCACGATGGCGCCGTGGCGGGCCCTTGCGCTGGGGCGCGGCTTGGCGACCACGACGGCGCTGTTCTCCCGCCGCATGCAGGATGCGATAGAAGGTCGACTCCGAGGCAAGATACCGTTGCTCATCATCCAGCAGCCGCGCAACAATCTGCGCCGGAGGCAAGCTGGCAAACTGCGGTCGGTGGCAGACATCCAGCACCGCCTGGCGTTCTTTGTGCGTCAGGGCATGAGCCGGCCTTGGCCGTGTCGCGTGAGGCCGCTGGTCTTCACCACCTGCCGACCAACGCCGGTAGGTGTTCTGCCCGATTCCCAGCTCGCCACAGGCATGACGCAGGCGCGCACCGGCCGCTCTGGCTTGGTTGACCAACTCTACAATCCGACGGCGATCTGTGGCATTGGTCATTTTTCCTCGTCCCCCCAGATCGCCTGGACTTTTTTTCGCAGCGCCAGCAATGCTGCCGTTTCAGCCAAGGCGGCGTCCTTTCGACGCAACTCCCGCTCTAGCTCCCGTATGCGTTTGCGCTCGGCCTTGGTCGCTTCTGATTGCCGTGCGGCGGCTTGGTCAGACCGATCATTGGCCTGTTCACAACTGGCGCGCCAGCGACGAATCTGCTCAGGATATAGACCACGGCGACGGCAGTACTCGGACAGCTCTTCTTCGGTCAACGCAGCGGTTTCCAGCACCGCATTGAACTTCTGCGCCGAGCTCCAGCCTTCCGTGGTGGGGGAGGCGTTTGGAAGCAATCGGCCCGTGCTACGGGCTTGCTTTCGCCAGTTGTATATCGTGGCAGCTGAGATACCTTCCTCGCCAGCCAGATCATTGACGGTACGGTTATACGGCGCTTCCAGCTTGGCCAAGATGGCTTCGCGCCGCTCGGGGGAATACTTCATGGGAACCTTCTCTCTGCCCCAGGTTGGAGATTCAAACTCTAACATCTGTAGAGGTTCCAACTATTCTGACAGCGGGGGCGGGGCCGGCAGCGTGGTTGGAGGAACCATCGCGGCAGCCACTGCCACAGCGCTTACCAAGGCCCTTGGTTCAGCCTATATCTCGGTGCTGAATCACACCGGGTTTCATGGAGACCATTTCGTTTAAGTCAGGCGGCCATGGCCTGACCGGTGTGTTGCTGGTAGAAGTTTGCCTCAGCTTCTGCCGGCGGTATATATCCAATCGAGCTCAGTAGCCGTTGGTGGTTGTACCAGTGAACCCACTTCAAGGTGGCGATTTCGACGGCTTCGCGGCTCCGCCAGGACTGCCGGTAAATCAATTCCGCTTTGTACAAGCCATTGATGGTTTCCGCCAAGGCGTTGTCGTAGCTGTCTCCTTTGCTACCAACAGAGGGCTCTATTCCAGCCTCAGAGAGACGCTCCGTATAACGAATAGAGACGTACTGACTACCCCTATCGCTATGGTGGATCAGACTGTCCGTGTGGCTTGGCTGCCGGGCGTAGAGTGCTTGCTCCAGGGCATCGAGCACGAATTCCGTTTTCATGCTGTTGCTCACACGCCAGCCGACGATGCGTCGTGCGAAAACATCGATAACAAAAGCTACATAGAGCCAGCCCTGCCACGTTGATACGTATGTAAAGTCTGAAACCCAAAGCTGATTGGGACGGTCAGCATTGAACTGGCGCTGAACCTTGTCGAGCGGACAGACGGCTTTGCCATCAGGCACCGTGGTACGAACTACCTGGCCGCGCCGGACGCCCTGCAATCCCAAGCGGCGCATCAGCCGCGCAACGGTACAACGGGCAACGTGCACCTTGTCGCGCCTGAGTTGCTTCCAGACTTTCACGACGCCGTAGCACTGCATGTTGTCCTCCCATACACGCTTGATGTCCTCACACAGCAGATCATCCTGTTGGGCGCGAGTGCTTCGCCGCTCAGGCTGTCGAGCACGTGCTGCATGCAGGTAGTAACCGGACGGAGCGATCTGCACCACGCGGCAGATCGACTCGACCCCGTAACGGTCACGGTACTCGTCAACGAAGGCGTTCAGGGTTTGTTGCGGCGGTCGAGCTCCGCCTGGGCAAAATAAGCACTGGCCAGGCGGAGGATCTCGTTCGCTTTACGCAGCTCACGGTTCTCGCGCTCCAAGGCCTTGATACGATCCCGTTCCTCAGTCGTCTGACCGGGTCGCTGGCCGTTGTCGGTCTGGTGTTTGCGCACCCAGCCATGCAGTGTCTGCGGAACACAACCAATCTTGGGTGCAATGGATTCGATGGCTGCCCACTCGGATGGGTAGTCCTTCAAGTTCTCCAGAACCATGCGCACAGCACGTTCACGGACTTCAGGGGAGTAGCTATTGGATTTCTTCATGCCTCATTCTCTCAAGAGTTGAGGCCTCCACGAAACCCGGTGTGATTCAGTGCTGACCACGTTCATCCAGGAAAACCCTGGCAAGGATCTGGATATGTCGCTGATCGCCGCGGAGCTGAAAAAACGCATTTCTATTTGAGCCCCGCGTCGCCGTGCCATGCGGCATGGCGACACTAATATGAGACAGCATTGAAAAGGAATTACGATGACATTAGCCGCAGAAGAACAAAGTCTCTGGTTTTATGAAAAAAACGGCGCTCGAATCGGCGGGGTCAGCGAACAGGCGATCGTCGACCTGATCAGCTCGGGCAGTATTCAGCACGGAACGCTTGTCTGGTGTCAGGGACTGACCAGCTGGATCAGGGTCGAGGACAGTCAATTCGCACCTCATGTCCACCAGTTGCCCCCACCACTGACTGGCGACAGCGTGAACAACACCATCGTGTGGGTGCTTGCTTTCGCGCCAATCATTGGGCTCTTCCTGGAGGGCGTCGTGGCTATGATCGTGTACGACGGAAACGAATATCGCGCAGAACAGGCGCTGCTCGATGCCAAGTACTGGTATATCACCGTGCTCTTGAACATCGGGCTGTCGTTTCTCGATGAGTTTCGCCTGAAAAAGGCCGGACAAGACACCAGCAGCTTTAGAGGCTGGGTGTGGCTGGTTCCCGTTTACCTGTTTCAGCGCGCCAAACGGTTAAAACAGAACCAGGCGTACTTCATCACCTGGATGGCCTGCTTCGCGCTGACATTCTTCATATAAAAGCCGACCTCACGACAATCAGCAGCAGCCTTTCTGGTTGTCGTGAGCTGCTAACCAGGTTAGCTGGCATTCCGGGTAGCCTTCACTGAGCAACAGATGAATCTGAGGCTCCAAGCCCAGGCAGGCCCTAACTCGCGCTTGCAGATACGCAAGCGTAGCCATCGAACTATGCGGTGTTGTTTCAACAATCAGCTGCGGCTGCCTGACACACCAAGCTGGCTCTGCTACCAACTGCAGCATTAGTCGCTCCAGTGCCTGCACGCAATCGCGCCCGGCTGATAAGGCGGAGCGATTGACCAGTCCCTCATCCACCCAGCTCAACTCATCACTGCGATCAACGACAAGTAATGAGCACTCTCGAGCAGTGTAAAGCTTGGCAAAAAACTGCGCGGCCTCTTCCAGTGAAGGCCATTGATATTGCCTGGCACCAGAGCGTTCCAATGGAACGGACGCCCCGAGATGATGTACATGCACGACACATGCAAGCGGAAGAAGCTCCTCAACAACAGATGCGCTTTCGATTGCAGTGAGCAGAACATGCAACTCGTCGTATCGCCTACCCGTCGACCTAGATTCGACGGTACACCCGGAGAATTCATGCCGGCTTTGCTCACGCCCCTGCAACGTCATCAGATTGCAGCTATGCCAGTTCAAGCGTCGTATAAACATATCTTGGCACTGAGCATCACTCGACAGCACGCCAACAGCGACTCGAGGGGTAGTGAACAGACTGCCATCAACGCTTACGTTATCCGGCTTCATCGACGCTCTCCCCGTTAAATCACGCGCACTGGCGAGTTGATACAGCGATAGCCTGGATACTGGGCCTCGGCGGTGATCTTTGCCATCTGGGCGTTAACTGCCTGAACCTGAAAACTGAAGTTGGCGGCGGGGCCAGCGTTGGCCTGCACCCGCTGCATAAAGACTTTGTATCTGTTCATGAGAGGAACCTGAGTTATTGGCAACTCAGAAAGAGTACGGCTATCAAGCGACATATTTTGTCGCAACTACAATTGAGCCGCTTCAGAGCGGCCATTTGTGAAGAGCTGGAGAGCTGGAGAGCATCACTCCTCAAACCGGCGTTCTTGTTTCTGTCTTTCCCGGGACTCCGTGAAGAACCAATTTTTTGATGCCAGAAAGTGGGCAATTCACATGACAAAACCGTCAAGAAGCTGATCAAAGAAAACCGTCGGTCCGGCATGCTGAAGGTGACTGACTGTATCTTTTGAAGAGTGCAAGACGGCACATGCCAAGCTCGGTGGGTGGCTGGCTCCTTTGGTTAATGGCGATGAGAAAAATCAGATTGTCGATTTTGACGCGGTTTGAAAATCATAATTTTCACGGCATTAATTGGCGTAAATTAACAAATACACAAACTTCCAGAAGCAGATCGGTTTGATAAATTCCTAAATCACGCCAATAATTGACGTATATTTTATTTTTTACAAACCACCCTGAGGCTAGCCATGCTCAATACTGAAGCCAGACAGCAGCTGCAGAAGGTGCTGCCCTTGGATATGGTAGCCACCAAATCATGGCTGGAAGCACAAGGGTTCAATCTGCACTTTCTGGATAATGCGGTGCGCAATCAGACCCTTATCCCTCTAGTATCCGGTGTTTACGCCAGGCAGGAAGCGAGGCTCTCCTGGAAAGGAATCGTTGCCTCCTTGCAGCGCATGTCCGATGTGCCTGTCCATGTCGGAGGTTTAACCGCGTTAGAGTTAGAAGGTCTTGGCCATTACCTGTCCAAAGGAAGCAAGCCAAGGGTCCAGCTCTATTCCGATGTAGCGCTCCCCAGATGGCTCAGCCGAATCGATGCCTCGGCACAGTTTGAGTGGCACGGTACGCGCCGCCTTTGGCCTGAGACGTTGATGCAAGACGATACATATCTCCGGCAAGACAACTGGCAGGCATCATGCCACCCACTCCAGTATTCCTGTCCAGAAAAAGCCATCCTTGAGCTCTTGGCAGCGGTGCCCAACAGCATCAGCTTTGAACATGCCGACCAGCTTATGCAGGGGTTGCACAACCTATCGCCTCGCAAGCTCGACGCCTTGCTGAAAACCTGTTGCAGTATCAAGGTGAAACGGCTCTTCCTCTGGCTGGCAGGAAGACACCAACACACCTGGCTCAAGCACCTGACACCGGATCAATATGCGCTGGGCACCGGTAAGCGATTACTCGCCAAGGACGGCAGGCTGGAATCAACCTGGCAGATCACGGTACCAAGGGAGATGTAAAGAACATGGACAGACAAAGCCACTACTACCGACAGGTCCAGCTCTTGCTGCGGCTCATTCCCTTCGTTGCCCGGCACGACTGCTTCGCCCTTAAAGGTGGAACGGCTATCAATCTGTTCGTTCGTGACTTTCCCCGACTATCGGTCGATATCGATCTGGTTTTCCTACCCATGATGGAACGGCATGAGGCCCTTCAGACCATTAAGGACCATCTGGAAACACTGGCCACCACCATCATGGCCAGTATCGACAATACTCGGGTTATCCGCTCGTTCCAGGATAAAACGGATGCCCTGCGGCTACTGGTGGAGCGAGATGGCGTTCAAATCAAAATAGAGCTCTCCCCCGTACTGCGCGGCACGGTTTACGAGCCCCTGGCCATCCCGGTCAGTGAAGCCGTCGAAGAGGAGTTTGGCTTTGCCGAGATGGCCGTGGTGAGCTTCGCGGATTTGTATGCTGGCAAAATTTGCGCAGCGCTGGATCGCCAACACCCGCGAGATCTTTTCGACATCAAGCAGTTGCTCGATAACGAAGGGCTCACCGTCGACCTTCGCAAAGCACTGCTGGTGTACATCATTAGTCACCCACGGCCAATTGCCGAACTGCTCAGGCCGCACTTCAAAGACATTTCCGCTGTCTATGAAGGGGAGTTTCGCAACATGGCCGATCAGGACATTCCTCAGGCGGAACTAGAGGCGGCACGGGAACAGCTGGTGAGACTCATCCATACCTCGCTGACACCACAGGAGCGGGCGTTTCTATTGTCATTCAAAAATCGTACACCTGATTGGTCACTCCTTGAGCTCTCCGGTATCGACCGGTTACCTGCCGTCCGGTGGAAACTGCAAAACCTGACCAAGATGCCCTCCGAAAAGCATGTAGAAGCTTACGTCCGGCTTGAAAAAATCCTGAAGATATAAAAATCCCCAGCACACCATGGGTCAGGGATCTGACCTTGCTCAAGTGGCCTTTCGCTGTTCAACCCACCACAACAGATCCGAAAGTCGCCACGCCACACAGTGAGCGCTCACCTTGACCCGCTTGAGCACCAGCCCTTGTCGCTCCATGGTCCACCACTGCGTACAACTGCCGCCGGCAATCCCCCTGCGCTAATGCTCTCTGACCAGTCGTTCAAACTGGCCAGACTGGCTGAGTACTTGAGCACGGACATCTTCATGTGGGCAGTACGAAGGTTTGTTCATTCTTGTGCATATTCCGGCCCATAGTGACCGCCGGTTCCGTTTGAACGTGACCGATATTGGGTGATTGCCCGAAATCGTTGGTCACGTCCCCCCCTTAATCACTGCCAGCACACTGGATTTCTTCAACTTAATCGCGCATACCGCCTACTTTTCGACGAGGAAGGGCGAATGCCGGCTGCGAGGATTTCCATGCGACAGATCACCGAGGTCTTGCGCCTCCAATACGAAGTCGGTCTAGGTCACGGGTGCATCGCCCGTGCCTGCGGCCTCTCCAAGAGAGTGGTTGGCAAGTACGTCAGTACTAGCACAGGGCCTGGGCGTTACCTGGCCACTACCGAAGGGTCTGGACGAGGTTCAGCTCTCCGCGCTGCTGTTCCCGGCCAAGGCGCCACCGTCACGCTTCGCCGAGCCCGATTACTTCCAGGTTTATCAAGATAAAAGCGTCACCTTGCAACTGCTCTGGGCCGGGTACGTAGAACGCCATGGCGGCCTGACTAAAATGAAATGGTCTCCATGAAACCCGGTGCGATTCATTCTGGTCACAAGGGCACGCCTAGAAAAAACAGCGTCGTTTTCTTGTTTGGATGAATTCCATACCCTAGAACGACCTCCTCTGCACGAGGAAACGCCGCCTCCACCACATCCAAAATACGAGTAAAACTGGACATGTGAATCAACTCTGAGCCACCAATCATATGGCACAACAACGGACGCAATCGGAGTAGCCGAAGCTGCAAGAGTAGTTCCTGCTCCGTACCCTCACAATCGACCCACGCAGCAGTAACCGCCCTGCCACCACTTGCATTCAGCGCGGACACGAGATCAGCAAAGTCGGTACAAACGGGGCCGGAGTAGCGAACTATATCGATCACCGACGCCATGACCTGTTCAGCCCATACGCCGAAGAGTCCCTGCGTAGTTCCCGATGGCGCAATTAACTGAAAACAGTTCTCAGGGAGATCGCGCAGTGGATCAGCGCGATCCACAAATAGAGTCAAGGTGCTACTCACCTCAGGAACGTAGCCTGCAGGCGCAGCGAGAACAAACTCTAGATCGTAGGGCCGACGATTTTCAGGAAGAGGTACACTCGGGCCCCTATCTCCTCCCTGATCAATTGAGTCTGAGTACAGCAACAAAGACACGCCTTCCAGTTAGTTCTCGCAGCCAACGGTGAACGGCTCATGTTCCATGACGCACTCGCAAACAGAGAAAGTCGCCATATTATTTCCTGCCATAGCGACACAATGTATCGCAGCTATCCACCATACTCATGGCTCCCACTCGGAGAGCGAACAATGCTTGATGCGCATACAGCCGACCTGCTCTGCACCCTCCTCCCCTTGGAGGCAGACATTGTTCCCCTGATAGAGGGTTCACCACGCAGCTTGTATGTGTCCGCTGGCACACCATCAATACGTCGACACCCTCACGACCAACACTGCAGCGTGCCTGATTTAACCATCGATTTGCAGATACGCCGCTGCCTGGACATTGCCGAGATCAGCGAGCTGTACGCGAGACTGCGCGGACAGGCGCTGAAGCTGGATGTTGCGGCGCTGAATGATCTGGGATGGATGTGGATGACAGGGACACACCTGCAAACCAATCAAACTCAAGCAGTCTCGTTGCTAACGCTTGCCGAAGCTCATGGCTCGGGTGAAGCCGCCTTCAACCTTGCTGAACGAGCCTATTACGGCAAGGGTTGTGCAGTTGATTTGCCACAGGCGGTTGAGCGCTATACCAACATCGCAGTCAGCTGCACCATCGTCGCGTTGAAAGCCGCTGCTGCCCAGGCCCTCGCCAGGATGTACGCCGATGGAGAAGTAGATGGCGAAGCTGACCCGGAATCAGCCATCCTCTGGTACCAGCACGCCATCAATCTCGGTGACAAAACTGCGGTCATTGAGCAGAGCAAGCTCAAGCTTGATGTTTACTCCCCCTGCGAAGACACGGCTGCCGCCGTCATTCAGCTGCAGAACGCAGCACTTGAAGGATTGGTTGAGGCCAGTCATTTCTTGGCGGACCTCTATGCTGGTCAAATACCGTATACCGACTATCCTTCGGACCCTGACAAACGCATGCAACGGTTCTGGAGAGAGCTTGCCCTTGAACAGGAAGCGGCAAAAGCACGGAAGTCCCTGACGCTCCCGAGTGATTGACGTTCCAAAACCCATTGAGAGTCTGAGATCGGCTTTCCACCCGTTAGCCAGCATCTCGGTTTTTTGATCAACACAGCCAAGGATGACTATCTAGACATGGACTATCAGAATCTCCTGAACGCCGTTATCGACTCGGTAATACGCGCTGGCGAACGTCTGATCGCCGAATGGCAGCGTCCCGATGGGCCACGCGGCTACCTCGACAAGGCAGACGTGGACACCGAAATTGAGCTGGAGCTGCGCCCTGTTCTGCTGGAGCTTCTCGACTGCGATTTTTGGGGCGAAGAAACCGGTGCCTCCCTGAGCGGCGACCAGCACTGCTGGGCTGTTGACCCCAATGACGGTACCGCAGATTTTCTGAAAGGGCTCAAAGGCTCAGCAATCTCGGTAGGCTTGCTGCGCGACGGCCAGCCCGTTCTGGGCGTCGTTTATGCACCCGTAACACCTTCGCGTGGTCCAGATTGCATCGCCTGGGCCGAAGGCATAGAGCATATCTACCGCAATGGTGAGTACCTTACTCCATCGCTACACAATGCCAGCCTTTCACCTGAGTCAAAGGTCTTGGTCAGCGCTGCAGCGCGCAGAAAGCCGGCTATCAATGCAGACCTCTGCGCACCGGCGCAACCGCTACCCACGACCAGCATCGCCTACAGGCTGGCAGCCGTCGCTGCAGGTGAAGGCGTTGCAGGCGTATCCCTGGTGACTACATCAGCACACGACGTGGTTGCTGGCCACGCCATCCTCATAGGAGCGGGAGGCGTACTGTTGGATCAATCCGGAATGGAAATCAGCTATGCCAGCCGCGCGGATCTTGCGGTGACATCGACCCGTTGTTTTGGGGGTGCAAAGACAGCATGCCAGGAGCTCGCCAGACGAGACTGGGACAGGGTATTCCGATAAGAGCTTGAGCGAAGGCGCTGTAAACCAGTGCCGACTCAACCGAGTTCTGCTCAGCGCTGACGTGGGCCGAGCGTCCTGACGAACGGCACTGCCGCGTACAAAGCAGAACTGATCAAGTAGATTTAACAGTGGACCATTTAGGTATCATTTCGTGTATCAAAATCAAAAACGTCGAAACACGAAAAACGTAACCTATTGATTTAATTGGTGCGCGAGCCCGGATTCGAACCGGGGACCTACCGCTTAGGAGGCGGTTGCTCTATCCAACTGAGCTACAAGCGCAAATACGTCGCAGGTGATGTCACAACCTGTTGAATTTAATCGAGAGTTCGAGATATTACCTGAAGCATACCGGGCATTTCCAGCGCAACGCTGGCAAAACCGAAGCAATAGCATAGTGCCATTCGTCGTAAACCCGTCACATTTGATAGACATTTTTTTGTCACCCTATAGCCTGAAACGCAAAAAAAAGGTCTACTAGGGCACCAATAGAAAAAATGTTGTCTATAACGATTGTATTCGGACAACCCATGGCCCTGGCCGCGCTTATCCGCATTAATCTGCGGCACTTGGCCAGCATCGATTTTTTCAGACAAGCGATTATCATTGCCCTATGACAACAGCTACCCAACAGTACACCAGCCGAACCGCCGACAAGTTCGTGGTTCGTCTACCCCAGGGAATGCGTGACCGCATTGCAGATGTCGCCAAGCAACATCACCGCAGCATGAACTCGGAGATCATTGCGCGACTGGAACACAGCCTGCTGGATCTGCCGACGCTCCCTGAACAAAACCAGCCCTCGCGCAAGGTGCTCAACGCACAGGATACGGAAGGCCTCAGCCAGCACGAACGCGAGCTGCTGACGCACTTCCGAGACATGAGCCGACGCCAGCAAAACGCCTTGCTGGCGCTGTTGGCCAACGAACAGGCCTGATTACAGTCCTGGCCTCTGCGCACGTCTGATTCAGCGCAGCAAGCGCCAACAAAAAACCCGCTCAATGAGCGGGTTTTTTGTTTCCAGCCAAAGCAGCGATCAGCCAACAAAGTTGAGCAGAATACCTGCCGCAACCGCAGAGCCGATTACACCCGCCAGGTTCGGCCCCATCGCATGCATCAACAGGAAGTTCTGCGGATTGGTCTCCAGACCTACCTTGTTGGATACACGGGCAGCCATTGGCACCGCAGACACACCGGCAGAACCGATCAGCGGGTTGATCGGATTCTTGCTGAACAGGTTCAGCAGCTTGGCCATCAACACGCCAGCCGCAGTGCCCGCACAGAACGCGACCATACCCAGCACCAGAATGCCAAGGGTCTTGAGCTGCAGGAAGGACTCCGCAGACAGCTTGGAGCCAACGGCCAGACCCAAGGCGATGGTAACGATGTTGATCAGCGCATTACGGCTGGTATCCGCCAGGCGCTCGACCACACCACACTCTCGCATCAGGTTACCAAAGCACAGCATGCCTACCAGCGGCGCTGCATCGGGCAGCAGCAGGGCAACCAGCATCAGCAGCAACAGCGGGAAGATGATCTTCTCGGCCTTGCTCACCACGCGCAGCTGGGTCATCACAATGCCACGCTCTTTCTGGCTGGTCAGCGCGCGCATGATCGGGGGTTGCAGCAGCGGGACCAGCGCCATGTAAGAGTAGGCAGCAACCGCAATCGGGCCCAGGAGATCTGGCGCGAGCTTCGAGGTCACGAAGATCGAGGTCGGACCGTCCGCACCACCGATGATAGCGATGGATGCGGCTTCCTTCATGGTGAACTCGAAGCCGGGAATCCCTGCAGCAGTCAGTGCCAGCGCACCCAGCAAGGTGCCGAAGATCCCGAACTGCGCAGCGGCACCGAGCAGCAGCGTGCGCGGATTGGCCAGCATCGGACCGAAGTCGGTCATTGCACCTACACCCATGAAGATCAGCAGCGGGAACACGCTGGTCGGCAGACCGACTTCATAGATCATGTGCAAGATGCCCGAACCTTCGGCCATGTTGGCGACCGGCAGGTTGGCCAGGATGCCGCCAAAGCCGATCGGAATCAGCAGCAGCGGCTCAAAACCCTTGCGGATGGCAAGATAGATCAGACCAAAGCACACCACGATCATCACTGCCTGACCCCAGGCCATGTGATAGATACCCGTGGTCTGCCACAGTTGGAGGAGCTTATCCATTAATCTCCCCCTTAACCGATGGTCAGCAGCGTGTCGCCGACGGCTACTGCGTCGCCAACCTTGACGTTAACGGAGACCACACTGCCGCCGCGAACGGCGCGCACTTCGGTTTCCATCTTCATCGCTTCCAGGATCATCACAACGTCACCCTCTTCGATCTGATCGCCCGGAGCAACCAGCACCTTGAAGATGTTTCCGGACAGCGGCGCACCCTGCGGCTCGCCGTCGCCGGCGGGTGCAGCAGCAGTAGCAGCGGCAGGAGCAGCTGCATCGCCCAGCGGCTTGATACCGGAAATATCGCCACCCTCGGTGACCTGGACAACATATTCCTTGCCATTGACGCTAACGGTGTAGGCCTCAGGAACCGCCGACTTGGCGCCTGCCGGCAGCTCGTTACCGGTCGGTACCGGCTCGAATGCATCCGGGTTACCGCGGTTTTCCAGGAACTTGAGACCAATCTGCGGGAACAGGGCGTAGGTCAGAACGTCGTCGATTTCATTTTCGGCAAGCTTAATCCCCTTCTCGCTGGCCAGGCCCTTGAGCTCGGCAGTCAGCTTGTCCATTTCCGCTTCCAGCAGGTCTGCCGGACGGCAGGTGATGGCTTCGGCACCATCAAGAACGCGAGCCTGCAGCTCGGCATTGAACGGCGCCGGCGCTGCACCGTACTCGCCCTTGAGCACGCCTGCGGTTTCCTTGGTGATGGACTTGTAACGCTCGCCGGTCAGAACGTTGATGACCGCCTGAGTGCCAACAATCTGTGAGGTCGGTGTTACCAGCGGGATGAAGCCCAGGTCTTCGCGCACGCGCGGAATCTCGGCCAGAACAGCGTCAAACTTGTCGCTGGCGCCCTGTTCCTTCAGCTGGTTTTCCATGTTGGTCAGCATGCCGCCCGGCACCTGAGCAACCAGAATGCGGGAGTCTACGCCCTTCAGGTTGCCTTCAAACTTGGCGTACTTCTTCCGCACTTCACGGAAATAGGCGGCCACTTCTTCCAGCAGCTCCAGGTTCAGACCGGTATCACGCTCGGTATTCTGGAAAATTGCGACCACAGACTCGGTCGGCGAATGGCCGTAGGTCATGGACATCGAGGAGATAGCAGAGTCGACGTTATCAATACCCGCCTCGGCTGCTTTCATGATCGCTGCAGTCGACAGACCGGCAGTGGCGTGGCACTGCATATGCACCGGGATACTCAGGGTCGACTTGAGCTGGCTGACCAGGTCAAAGGCAACATAAGGGTTCAGAATGCCGGCCATATCCTTGATGGCAATGGAGTCGGCGCCCATATCTTCGATCTGCTTGGCCAGGTCCACCCACATCTGCAGGGTATGCACCGGGCTGGTGGTGTAGGAGATGGTACCTTGCGCGTGCTTGCCCTGCTTCTTGACGGCCTTGAGCGCCGTCTCCAGGTTACGCGGATCGTTCATCGCGTCGAATACACGGAACACGTCGACGCCGTTGACGGCCGCACGCTCAACAAACTTCTCGACTACGTCGTCAGCGTAATGGCGGTAGCCCAGCAGGTTCTGACCGCGCAGCAGCATTTGTTGACGGGTATTGGGCATGGCCTTTTTCAGGGCGCGAATACGCTCCCACGGATCTTCGCCCAGATAACGGATACAGGCATCGAAGGTCGCGCCGCCCCAGGATTCAACGGACCAGAAGCCTACCTGGTCGAGCTTGCCAGCGATGGGCAGCATGTCATCAAGGCGCATGCGGGTCGCCAGGATGGATTGGTGTGCATCACGCAGGATGACATCAGTAATGCCCAAAGGCTTTTTGGTATCGGTCATAGTGTCATGGCCTTTATTTGATTTTTAATGGTGAAAACCGCGAAACGGATGAATCAGGAGCGTTGACGCGCACGGTGCTGCTTGATGGCAGCGCCAATGGCGGCAACCACATCGGGGTCTACACTGGCTGGAGCAGCGCTCGCCTTCTTGCGCACCGGCTTCGGCGCGGGCAAGGCTTCAGGGAAATAACGCGACAGAATGACCGACATGATGCTGGTACAGGCAACCAGCAGAATAAGGAAACTGAAGACGGCCCCCATTCCGAGGAGCATCAGCTCAACGCCTTCAAGAACCAGGTTATTAGAATCCATTTTCTCTCCCGCAACTCTGGGCATGGTTAATCCATGCTGCTTATATAGCTGGCATAACGTCAGTGGGTGCTTGGCAGATCAGGCTGTCTCACGACAGTCCTCCCACACGAAAAAACGGCCTAATGTATCCTGATGTGACATTTTAGGCAATCAAAGCGACACACCCTGGAGAGAAAGACAATTGCACTAAAGCAGAAAGACCGTGGCAAGGCCGAGGAAGATAAAGAAGCCGCCGCTGTCTGTAATTGCGGTAATCAGTACGCTGGAGCCCAGCGCGGGATCTCCGCCCAGGCGCAGCCTTATAAGGGGAATGAATACCCCCATACAAGCCGCCAGCAGCATGTTCAGCGTCATCGCAGCCATCAGTACAACCGCCAGCGGCACGCTGCCGTAAAGCAGCAGAGCTATGGCAGCCAGCACCACACCCCAGAACAGGCCATTGATCAGGGCAACGCCTGCCTCCTTGCGCAGAAGACGACGCCCATGCGCAACCTGCACCTGGCCGGTGGCGATCCCGCGCACAATCATGGTGATGGTCTGATTGCCCGAGTTGCCGCCAATGCCCGCCACAATAGGCATCAGCGCCGCGAGGGCAACCAATTGTTCAATGGCGTTTTCGAACAGACCAATGACACGCGAGGCAATCAGCGCAGTACAGAGGTTTACCGCCAGCCAGGCCCAACGGTTACGGACCGACTTCCAGACCGATGCAAAGATATCTTCTTCTTCGCGCAGACCGGCAGCATTGAGCACCTCCGCTTCGCTCTCTTCCCGGATATAGTCGACCATCTCGTCGATGGTCAAACGCCCACAAAGCCGACCGAGATTGTCGACCACCGGCGCCGAGACCAAATCATAGCGCTCGAACGCCTGCGCCGCATCACCGGCGTCATCGGCCGGATCAAAGATCACCGGATCATCAGACATGACGTCGACAACCAGCGCATCCGGAGAACTGACCAGCAGCTTCTTGATCGGCAGCACGCCCTTGAGCAGACCTTCGGTATCGACTACGAACAACTTGTCGGTATGGTCTGGCAGCGCATCAAACCGACGCAGGTAGCGGCTGACCACCTCCAGGCTGACATCATCACGGATGGTGATCATGTCGAAGTCCATTAGCGCGCCGACCTGATCCTCATCATAGGACAGCGCCGACTTCAGGCGATCGCGCTGCTGCGCATCCAGACTGTCCATCAGCTCACGGACAACGTCGCGCGGAAGGTCAGGCGCCAGATCCGCCAATTCGTCCGCATCAAGGGTGTTGGCAGCCGCGATGATCTCGTGGCTATCCATGTCGGCGATCAGGGTTTCACGAACCGCGTCGGACACCTCGAGCAGAATGTCCCCATCGCGCTCGGCCTTGACCAGTTGCCAGACGGCCAGACGCTCATCCAGCGGCAAGGACTCAAGAATATAGGCAACGTCTGCCGGGTGCAGCTCATCAAGCTTGCGCTGCAGCTCGACCAGGTTCTGCTGGTGAACCAGATGCTCAACCAGCTCCTGATGCTGCCCCTCCTGCTTGTGCACCAGATCCTCGACCAGACGATGACGACTCAACAGCTGCTGCACCTGCTCGAGGCGATCCTGCAGGCTTTCCGGCGACTTTCTGTTGATATCCGACATGGCAAGGCTTCCTGACCCGCCCGCAGCGGGCGTTTACCAATCGACGCCTCCCGGCAGCAGGAGGCCACAGCGATATGAAAACAAAGCCTATCAGGCTTTGTCCCCGAGCTCAGCTCTACTTTCGTGACGGCAAAAAAAACCCACTGAAATCAGTGGGTTTTCTGTATGGCGCACTCGGGAGGATTCGAACCTCCGACCGCTCGGTTCGTAGCCGAGTACTCTATCCAGCTGAGCTACGAGTGCGTGTGGGGGCGAATTATAGGCTCTTTTCCTACATCGTCAAATATTTTCTTTTGAATTCAAAAGCTAACGTCTGACAAAGCCTGCAATTCATAAAATGGCGGAGAGGGCGGGATTCGAACCCGCGATACCCTTTTGAGGTATACTCCCTTAGCAGGGGAGCGCCTTCGGCCTCTCGGCCACCTCTCCGAACACGCGGGGAATATTACCCGCGCGATTTTATTATTGCAACGAAAAACTCAATAAAATTAGTTATTTGGTTCTTCGTCCTTTTCTTTCTGGATGCGCTGGTAAATTTCCTCGCGGTGAACCGCAACTTCTTTGGGCGCATTGACGCCGATACGTACCTGGTTGCCTTTGACACCCAGAACAGTCACGGTCACTTCATCCCCTACCATCAGGGTCTCACCGACCCGTCGAGTCAGAATCAGCATTCCATTTCTCCTTGCTAATGATCAGGACACAGCTCTGCAAAAAACCGGCTAAAAGCCTGACGCAACCCGGACAGCAGGCAACGCAGGCGGACACGGCAGCCAGAGACCGTGCCCTTGCAGCGGGCCGTATCAGGCAGCCCGCCTATCCTCGGCAATACCTGTCAGGCATCACTGGAGGCAGGAGCATCCAGCCCGAACGCGGTATGCAGCGAACGAACTGCCAGCTCAAGATACTTCTCATCAATAACGACCGAGACCTTGATCTCGGAGGTCGAAATCATCTGGATGTTGATTCCTTCCCTGGCCAGAGCCTCAAACATGCTGCTGGCGACACCTGCGTGCGAGCGCATGCCGACACCCACGATGGAAACCTTGGCGATCTTGTCATCCGCCGCCACTTCGCGTGCGCCGATCTCAGCCGCCACCTGCTTAAGGATAGCTTCTGCCTTACGGAACTCATTGCGATGTACGGTAAAAGTAAAGTCCGTGGTGTTATCCATCGACACGTTCTGCACGATCATGTCGACTTCGATATTAGCTGCGCTAACCGGACCGAGGATCTTGAAGGCGACGCCGGGGGTGTCCGGCACGCCGCGAATGGTCAGCTTGGCTTCGTCACGATTGAACGCAATACCGGAGATGACGGGTTGTTCCATTGATACGTTGTCCTCAAGGGTAATAAGGGTGCCAGGGCCTTCTTTAAAACTGTGCAGCACTCGAAGCGGCACTGCGTACTTGCCGGCGAACTCGACCGAACGAATCTGCAAAACCTTCGATCCGAGGCTGGCCATTTCCAGCATCTCTTCAAAGGTAATGCGATCCAGACGCCGGGCGCACTCTACGACCCGCGGATCGGTAGTGTAGACACCATCTACATCAGTATAGATCTGACACTCATCGGCCTTGAGCGCAGCCGCCAGGGCAACCCCGGTGGTATCGGACCCGCCACGCCCCAATGTGGTAATCGCACCGGTCTCATCTGCACCCTGGAAACCGGCAACGATGACAACGCGACCTGCAGCCAACTCGGCACGCATGCGTGCATCATCAATCTGCTGGATACGCGCCTTGCCGTGTGCACTGTCTGTCAGGATACGCACCTGCGGGCCAGTCATTGAGACCGCTTCCACACCGATCGCCTTCAGCGCCATGGCCAACAGACCAATGGTGACCTGCTCACCGGTGGAAACGATCACGTCCATCTCGCGCGGATCCGGATCAGCCTGAATCTGTTTGGCCAGATCGATCAAACGATTGGTTTCACCACTCATGGCGGATACCACCACAACCAGATCGTCGCCACGCTCCTTGAAGCCCTTGATTTTCTCGGCGACCTGCTGGATTCGCTCCACGCTGCCGACCGAGGTACCACCAAACTTCTGGACAATAAGCGCCATTTTGCTACGTCTATCCTCACCCAGAGGCCGGTTCCCCGACCATTGCACCAGCGCTCAGCCGAGCGCTGCCCTTATTGCTGCCCGACCCAGCTGACGGCGTCGACAAGGGCCTGATCCAGTGCCGCGACATCAGTGCCACCGCCCTGCGCCATGTCCGGGCGTCCACCGCCCTTGCCGCCGACTGCCTGCGCCGTGGTACGAATCCAGTCACCCGCCTTGAGCTGGCTGGCCAGATCCTTGGTTACACCGGCGACCAGTACGACCTTGCCGTCGCTCTCGCCGCCCAGCAGGATCGCCGCCGAACCGAGCTTGTTCTTCAGCTGGTCTACCAGCGCCATAAGCCCCTTACCGTCCTGACCG
Source organism: Halopseudomonas sp. L-58 (assembly GCF_056859475.1). Taxonomy (NCBI): domain Bacteria; kingdom Pseudomonadati; phylum Pseudomonadota; class Gammaproteobacteria; order Pseudomonadales; family Pseudomonadaceae; genus Halopseudomonas; species Halopseudomonas sp. L-58. The sequence continues at coordinate 11,162 of NZ_JBSXON010000035.1, read as the reverse complement.
TCAACCCGCTGAACCAGCACCGTGCGACCGCCAATCTGTTGCGCTGCGGCTGCCAGATCCGAGCCCGCTGCGCTGGCAGCCTTGGCCTTGAGCTGATCAACTTCCTTTTCCAGCTGGCGACTGCGCTCTACCAGCGCCGCCAGCTTATCGAGCATATTGTCGCGACTGCCCTTCACGGTAGCAGCTGCTTCGCGCAACCGCTCCTCGGTATCGGCAATCCAGGCCAGCGCACCGGTACCAGTCACCGCTTCAATGCGACGCACGCCAGAGGCAATACCGCTTTCTGCGGTGATCTTGAACAGACCGATATCACCCGTGCGCGATACATGGGTGCCACCGCACAGCTCGACGGAGAAGCCGTTACCCATGGTCAGTACGCGCACCTGGTCACCATACTTCTCGCCGAACAGCGCCATCGCGCCCTTGTTTTTGGCCGACTCAATATCAGTGACTTCCACACCAACGACGGAGTTCAGGCGAATCTGCTCGTTGACCCGGTCTTCCAGAGCGCGCAGCTGCTCGGGCTTGATCGCTTCATAGTGACTGAAGTCGAAGCGCAGGCGCTGACTGTCGACCAGCGACCCTTTCTGCTGAACGTGATCACCCAGCACCTCGCGCAGCGCAGCATGCAGCAGGTGAGTTGCCGAGTGATTCAGTGCGGTGGCCTGGCGTACGCCGGCGTCGACCGTGGCTTGCACCTCTTCGCCGACACGCAGAGTGCCTTGCTGAACGATGACATGGTGCAGATGGGCATTACCCGCCTTGGTGGTATCCGACACCTCGGCGCGCAGGCCGGGGGCCGACAGATAACCGGTGTCACCAACCTGGCCACCGGATTCGGCGTAGAACGGGGTCTGATTCAGCACGACCACACCGTTATCGCCCTCGTTCAGCACCTCGACCGGCTCGCCGTCGCGGAACAGCGCCACAACAGTGCCCTGCCCTTCGGTACCTTCGTAGCCCTGGAAACGGGTTTCGATATCCACCTTGACCAGGGCGTTGTAATCCAGCCCGAACTGGCTGGCGGAACGCGCGCGCTCGCGCTGCGCTTCCATCGCTGCCTCAAAGCCGGCCTCATCGATGGTCAGATCGCGCTCACGGGCGATATCACCGGTCAGGTCAACCGGAAAGCCGTAGGTATCGTACAGCTTGAACACAACATCGCCGGGGATCTCGCTGCCTTTCAGCTCGGCCAGATCCTGCTCGAGGATGCGCAGGCCCTGATCCAGAGTCTTGGCGAACTGTTCCTCCTCGGTCTTGAGCACCCGTTCGATATGCGCCTGCTGGGTCTTGAGTTCAGGGAACGCCTCACCCATCTCGGCAACCAGCGCCGCAACGATCTTGTGGAAGAACACGCCCTTGGCGCCCAGCTTGTTGCCGTGACGGCAGGCGCGACGGATGATGCGGCGCAGCACATAGCCACGACCTTCGTTGGACGGCAGTACGCCGTCGGCAATCAAAAAGCTGCAGGAACGAATATGGTCTGCCACTACTTTCAGTGACGCGGCATTATCCTGCGGGCAGCCGATAGCTTCGGCCGCAGCAGCCAGCAGGTTCTGGAACAGATCAATCTCGTAGTTGGCATGCACGTGCTGCATGACCGCGCTGATGCGCTCCAGCCCCATGCCGGTGTCAACGCTCGGCGCCGGTAGCGGGTGCAACTCACCGTCGGCGGTGCGATTGAACTGCATGAAGACGTTGTTCCAGATTTCGATATAACGATCACCGTCCTCTTCCGGCGAGCCCGGCGGGCCACCCCAGATATCGGCGCCATGGTCGTAGAAAATCTCGGTGCAGGGACCGCAGGGTCCGGTATCCCCCATCGCCCAGAAGTTGTCGGACGCGTAGGGCGCGCCCTTGTTGTCGCCAATACGCACCATGCGCTCGGCCGGCACGCCAACTTCCTTTGTCCAGATATCGTAGGCTTCGTCATCGCTGGCGTAGACCGTGACCCAGAGCTTTTCCTGCGGCAGGTTCAGCCACTTGTCCGAGGTCAGAAACTCCCAGGCGTAATGAATGGCGTCACGCTTGAAGTAATCGCCAAAGCTGAAGTTACCGAGCATCTCAAAGAACGTGTGGTGACGCGCGGTATAGCCGACGTTCTCCAGGTCGTTGTGCTTGCCACCTGCACGCACACACTTCTGGCTGCTCGTGGCGCGGGTGTAGGCGCGCTTCTCAAGCCCGAGGAAGCAGTCCTTGAACTGGTTCATGCCGGCGTTAGTGAACAGCAGCGTGGGATCGTTTGCCGGGATCAGCGAGCTGGAGGCAACGCGGGTGTGGCCCTTTTCTTCAAAGAAACGGAGGAAGGATTCACGGATGTCTGCGCTTTTCATAATTCCCTTACCAGAGACGGGTCGGCCAGCTGAACGTCGGGAGCATGTCGCGATCTGCGCCGCGTGGAGAGGTTGCCCCGAAAAGAGCGCGCAATCTGGCAAAGAGCCGCATTATATAGGCATCAGAGCGCACTATGCATTAACTGCTCCGTTGATATTCACTATGGCAACCATAGATTTCGACCCGCCGCAGGGCCAGCCAGTTCAACAACGGAGCGTGACGGGCAGGCCGGCGCCAGCTCAGCCTGTCAGCGAAACCGCTCTGACCAGCGTGCCTGCACGCAGCTTGAGTCGCTCGGCGGACTCGGCAGCAACCACCAGCGTTCCGGCTGCCACCCTGGCTGGCGCGGAAATCATGCGGCAGTTTTCCCGCCCCCGATTGGAAACAAGATAGGGTTGCGCCTCATCTCCCGGCGTACCGATCGCCAACAGCAGAGTGCGGCTGTCGCGGATAGCACGAATCTGGCCGCGCTGCGCTTCCAGCGTAGCGCCACCGTCAAAAATGTCGATGTAGCCCTGATAGCGCATGCCCTCTTCTTCCAGCACCAGCCGACCAGCCTCCGAATCAGGATGCACCTGGCCAATCGCATCACGGGCAGCCTGACTGAGAAAGCAGGCATAGAGCGGAAATTTGGGCATCATTTCGGCAATAAAGGCCTTGTTGCCGATACCGGTCAGGTAGTCGGCACGGGCAAAATCCATCCGGAAGAAGTGCTGCCCCAGGCTGTCCCAGAAGGGTGATCGCTCATCGGCGTCGGAAACGCCGCGCATCTCGACTACCACGCGCTCGGAGAACTCCTGTGGCGCATCTGCCATAAACATGAAGCGCGCCTTGGATAGCAGCCGCGGGAAGTCACCGCAGCGAAATTCCGGCACCAGAAAGTAGGAGCACAGCGCCGTCGCGCCGGTCAGGTCATTGACCAGGAACAGCGTCGGATGCTGCCGATACACGCCCAACTCGCTGCTGGCTGCGACAGTCAGCCCCATCCGGTAGCTGTACCAGGGCTCGCGCAGACCGGCCGCACCCAGCATGCCACTGGACCCGACAATACGGCCGTCCGGGCCTTCCATGACCAGCAGATAATCGGCATCGGCCTGCATCGCGGCACCGGCGAAACTGCGCTCGATCTGAAGCAGCCGCTCATGCAGCTTTTCTTCGCTGGCAGGCAGAGAGGTCAGGCCGCCTCCGGCACTGGTTGCCAGCGCCACTAGCCCTTCAAGATCCTGCTGACAGGCTGCTCTTACCAGCATTTCAACCTCCCCTGACCAGGCGCAGCTGATCGCCAGTGGCCACCTTGAGTGCCTGCGCCGTCAATGCCGACAGAACAACCGGCGCGCCCGGCTGCCAATCCATATGCAGGGCACAGGCACGGAAATCGCCTACCCTGGTATTGGCAACCAGCCACAAGGTGTCTCCCTCTTGCGGCTCACCAAGCTCAACGACCGCCAGCTCGCTGTGACGCACGGTCTTGAGCAACGCCGTCTTTGCATGCACGACCGGGCCGCCATCGAAGATGTCAACGTAGTTGTCGGTCTCGAAACCTTCGTCCATGAGGATGTCGAACACATCCTGAACGGATGGATTCACCTGCCCTATCACTTCCTGCGCCTCGTCCGACAGCATGGGCACATAGATCGGATAGCCCGGCATCAGCTCCGCCAGATAGCCCCGCCCGCGCTCGCTGCCGATGCGCTCGGCCTCGGCATAGCTGACAGCAAAGAAGTGGCGGCCGACAGCGTCCCAGAACGGCGCGTGACCTTGCTCATCACTGATGCCAACCACCTCTACCGAGGTCGACTCGGCAAACCGCTGCGGATGACTGGCCATGAACAGCAGGCGCCCGCGCGCGTTGAGTTCCATTACGTCGGGCTGATGGTATTCGTCAGACAGGTGATACCCCACCAGCAGACTGTGCCCGGTCAGGTCATGACAAAGCGACAAGACATGGATGCGGTTGTGCAGCCCCAGCTCGCGCGAGGCATGCACAAACATTTCGTTGCGGAACGTGTAGAACGGCGAGCGGAAACCGGACGCGGCAATAATGCCGCTGCACCCGGCCAGCACACCGGTTTCGGTGTCTTCAAGCACGAAGAAGTAGCGCTCCTCGCCGCTGAAAACAACGCCCTCGGCCATGGATGCTTCGGATGCGCCAAGGATTTCAGCCAGACGCTCGCGACTGGCGGGCAACGCACTCACCCCAACCGGGCTGGCCGCCGCCAGGCGTTCAATCTGAGGCAGGTCCGCAGCCCTGCCCAAGCGCAGCATCAGCATCCACTTACCTCCCGAGGTCTAGCCGACCATCCGCCGCAGAGCAGCACGCAAGCGTGCCATGCCTTCGGCCATATCCGCTTCGTCGATAATCAGGCTCGGCGCCAGACGCACTACATCCGGACCAGCCTGTAGCACCAGTACACCCTCTTCCTGCGCCAGCGCCTGAACATCCTTGGCCCTGCCCTTGAAGCCGTCGCTCATCACCGCGCCCAGCAGCAGACCGCTGCCGCGCACCGACGAAAACACGCCAAATTCACGCCCCATTGCCTCAAGCTCGCCACGCAGGCGCTCATGACGCTGCTCGACACCACCGAGCACCTCAGGGGTATTGACGATATCGAGCACCCGCTCAGCAACCGCGCAGGCCAGCGGGTTACCGCCGTAGGTGCTGCCATGGGTACCGACCGCAAAATGCTCGGCGATGGCCGAGGTAGTCAGCATCGCCGAAATCGGGAAGCCGCCGCCGAGACTCTTGGCGCTGGTCAGAATGTCGGGCACCACGCCGCTGTGCATGTAGGCAAACAGCTTGCCGGTGCGCCCCATGCCGCTCTGCACCTCGTCAAACACCAGCAGCGCGTTGTGCTTGTCACACAGCGCGCGCACGGCCTGCAGATACTCGGCACTGGCCGGAATCACACCACCCTCGCCCTGCACCGGCTCAAGCACCACGGCGCAGGTCGCATCAGACATGGCGGCTTCCAGCGCCGCAATGTCCTGGTACGGCACATGGCTGATACCACCCATCGCCGGACCGAAACCTTCGGAGTACTTGGGCTGGCCACCGACGCTGACGGTAAACAGCGAGCGCCCGTGGAAGCTGTTGGTACAGGCGATAATCTGATGCTTCTGCGCGCCGCCGGTATTGTGCCCCCAGCGACGCGCCAGCTTGAACGCGGCCTCGTTGGCCTCGGCACCGGAGTTGGCGAAGAACACCCGCTCGGCAAACGTCGCCTGCACCAGCTTGTCAGCCAGGCGCAGCGCCGGCTCATTGGTCATGATATTGGAGACGTGCCACAGCTTGTGCGCCTGCTCGGTCAGCGCCTCGATCATCGCCGGATGCGCATGCCCCAGCGCGTTGACCGCGATGCCACCGGCCAGGTCGACGTATTCTCGGTCCTGCTGATCCCAAAGGCGCGAGCCCGCGCCGCGAACCGGAACCATATTCACCGGTGCGTAATTGGGAACCATCACCCGATCAAAATCGGACCGACCGACCGTTGCTGACACTGTCATCTCCTTTCTCTTCAATGGCGCCCCAACCGGGTGCGCATAAATATGAATCCGCCGGCGGCGAACTCAGTTGTCTTTGGCTGCCCCCTCGGCAGCCTGCTGCGCGCGCCGCTGGTTACGATCTTCCCGCGGTGTGACGCCGAAACAATTACGATAGGCACTGGAAAAATGCGGCCCGGACGAAAAGCCGCAGGACAACCCTATCTGAATGATGGATTTGCTGGTCTGCAGCAACATCTGGCGCGCCCGGTTCAGGCGCAGCTCAAGGTAATACTGCGACGGTACGCTATTAAGATACTGCTTGAAAATCCGCTCCAGCTGGCGCCGTGATACGCAGACGTGACGCGCAATTTCGTCAGTCGTCAGCGGCTCTTCAATATTCGACTCCATGAGGATCACGGCTTGCGTCAGCTTCGGATGACTGCTGCCCAGCCTATTGCGCAACGGCATGCGCTGACGCTCGCTGCCATCGCGCGTCCGCTCGATTACCAGGTCCTCCGCAACCAGCGCTGCCAGATCCTGCCCCTGCTCCTGCGCGACAATGGCCAACAGAAGATCGGTGCCGGCCTGCCCGCCGCTGCTGGAGCAGACCTGAGCTTCACGCGTAAACAACTGGGTGATTGCCTCAACCGCGGGGAAACGCTCACGAAACTCGTCAACCATTCGCCAATGAACCGCGCATTGCCCGCCGTCAAGCAATCCAGAGGCGGCCAGCGCCGCAACACCGCCCTCCAGACCGCCAATCAGCACACCCTCGGACTGCCATTGCTGCAGCCGTGGCGCCAGCCAGTCGGGCAACTGATCGGACGCCGACAGATGTTCAGCCACCAGCCACAGCTGGGCGAAGCCGGGTGCACACTGCTCAAGGGGAGAGGGCTGGAGCAGCAGACCATCTGCAGCGCGCATTGACTGCTCATCCAAGGTGCAGCATTCAATCTGGTAGCACAGTTCCTCAGCCATACGATTGGCCGACAGCAGGACCGACAGTGCCGGCATCAGACAGCCGGGGTGGGTACCGGGCAGGAGCACGAAGACAACCCGGCGCAGCTCAGTGGCCATGATTACCCATCTCGTGCAGCAGCTCGCTCAGAAGCGTCACCGGACGTATTCCGTCTCAACATTAAAACCCGCATTGTGCCACAAGGGTTTGTACCGCACACCGTAACAGTAGCGTTAAATCTGCAACAAAAAAGGCGCCTGTCCCAAAGGGCAGGCGCCTTTCCCCGCAGGGCCGCTTGCGCGGCCCCGCAGATCAGCCGCGATAGGCTTCGAACAGGCCGGTTGCACCCATGCCACCGCCAACACACATGGTGACGATGCCATAGCGCTTGCCGCGACGCTGCAGTTCGCGGACCAGATGGCCGACCTGACGGGAGCCGGTCATGCCGAACGGGTGACCGATGGAGATGGAACCGCCGTTGACGTTGTACTTCTCGTTATCGATCTTCAGGAAGTCACGGGCGTACAGGCACTGGGAAGCAAAGGCTTCGTTCAGCTCCCACAGATCGATATCGTCAACAGTCAGGCCACGGGCTTTCAGCAGCTTCGGCACCGAGTAGACCGGGCCGATGCCCATTTCGTCAGGCTGGCAGCCGGCAACGGTGAAGCCACGGAAGTAAGCCAGCGGCTTCAGACCCAGTTCCAGTGCCTTGTCCAGACTCATGACCAGCGTCATGGAAGCACCGTCGGACAGCTGCGAAGCGTTACCGGCAGTCACGGAACCGTCTTCGGCGAAGACCGGCTTCAGGCTGTTCAGGCCTTCGATGGTCGTGTCCGGGCGATTGCAGTCGTCGGCATCAACAACGCCATCAACGATGCTAATTTCACCGGTGGCCTTGTCCTGAACCTGATATTTGACCGCCATAGGTACGATTTCGTCATCGAACAGACCTTCAGCCTGGGCACGGGCAGTACGCTGCTGGCTCTGCAGCGCGTAGGCGTCCTGCTGCTCGCGGGTCACGTTGTAGCGGCGCGCAACGATTTCGGCGGTCTGACCCATCGGGTAGTAGATGCCCGGGAAGTCTTTTTCCAGAATCGGGTTCACAAAGTGATCGGTATTGCGGCTCTTGGCGGTCAGAGTGATGGACTCAACACCACCGGCAACGATGGCATCGGAACAACCGGATGCAACCTGGTTAGCCGCGATGGCGATAGCCTGCAGGCCGGAGGAGCAATAGCGGTTCAGGGTCATACCGGCAACGTCGATACCCATTTTGGACAGAACAGCAACGTTACGACCGATGTTGTGACCCTGAGCACCTTCGTTGGAACCTGCACCCACAATGCAGTCGTCGATCATCTTCGGATCAACACCAGTGCGCTCCAGCAGGGCATTGACGCAGTGGGCAGCCATGTCATCCGGGCGGGTCATGTTGAATTTGCCACGGAAGGACTTGGCCAGGCCAGTTCGTACACTGTCGACGATTACGACTTCACGCATTGCGATACCCTCATTTCTTGCCGATGGATTGGGACGACCCAGCCGTCCGGAGGCCGACAAGAATAAAGGCGTCACAACGCAGGGTAAACACAATAGGCAGGCGTGATAAAACGCTATTTGGCAGCGAACACCCGTCAGCAGCTGGCGATCAGGCGCCATACTGCTGACAGATGCCGCATTGCAGGGCCCGAATCAGCCGGCTTGCAGGCGCTTGGCAGCGAGGCGGAACATCTCGTCGTAGATCACCTGCGGATTGGCGCGTTTCTGCTCCAGCGCCAGACGACCACGCTCATGCGGCAGGATCATGAACTGATCAGCCTCACTTTCACGGTAGGTAATGTCAGCCACCTCGGCCGCGCTGATCGGCGAGTTCTGCAGCAGCTTGGCCATATCGTCGCGCGCTTTACTGTCAGGCCCATGATAGGACTCCAGCAGATTGGTCTGAAAGAAAGACGGACACACTACGCTGACCTTGATACCCAGCGGGTGCAACTCGGCCAGCAGGCTCTCCGACAGCGCCACAACGCCGGCCTTGGCGACGTTGTAATTACTCATACCCGGGGTCTGAATGTGCGCTGCCATGGAGGCGATATTGATGATCCGACCGTGACCCTGTTTCATGAAAACCGGCATGAATGCCTTGCAGCCCTTGACCACGCCCATCAGATTGATGCAGATCTGCGAATCCCAGTCCTCCAGCGACAGGTCCCAGAACATGCCGCCGGACGCAATGCCGGCGTTGTTGATCAGGACATCAACCCCCTGCATGCGCTCTTCGCAGCTTTGCTCCAGCGCAGCAAGCTGACTGAAATCACGCACATCGCAGCGCTGGGTGAACGCCCAGCCGCCGGCAGCCGTTGCCATTCGCCGCGTTTCTTCCAGCCCGGCGTCATTGATATCGGCGAGGGCCAGACGAGCCCCCTCACGCGCGTAGCGCAGCGCCAGTTCGCGACCCAGGCCACTGCCCGCACCGGTAATCACGACCCGCTGTCCTGTTGTTTGCATGTGTTCCCCTTATCTGTCACCAGACGGTGCTGATACGACTGTTCTTGTTGTTTTGTTACGGACTGTAAGTCTGTAGTTCGCAGTCTAGCGAGCGCACGGGGCTAGCGCGGCAAATAACACGGATAATAAAAGTCGTGAATGGACAGCTCTAGGGAAGCATTGATCCGCCGCGCCGGCTTTACTGGCGATCGCGGTAATTGCGCTGGTAGCGTTGTTCGCCCATTGCGCTGATCTGACCGTCGATCAGCGCCTCGAACGGAGCGAGCAGCCGATCGCGTTCAAATCCGGTGTGCAACAGCGACAACGCCTCGGCGCCGGCCTCGATGGTGGACAGCGCATCGGCACTGGGTGCCTTGCGCAGGCGATATCGGCTGCTCAGACCTGAAGCAAGCCGGACCTGCGGAAGCGATTGCAGAATGGGATTGAGATACAGCAACTTGCGCGCCTTGCGCCAGGTGCCGTCGAGCAGGATCAGGCGCCGCGGGCGCGTGTCGCGAGCAACACTCAGTTCACGGGCATCCGGACCGGGAAACAGCAGCTCATTGCGCCAGCCGGAATCACTCAGACGCCTGACCCAATCGGGATGATCCGCCAGTGACTCGGTGACCAGCAAGTGCGCATTAACCAGACCTGCAACCAGCAGGCGGGCGGTATTGAGGGCGTGGGAGGCTTCATCCGGATGCTGAATCACCAGCACCTGGGTATCGGGCCACAGCCTGGGAATCAGGTGACACAGACAGTGGCTGAGCGGACGCGCACAGGTCTTACAGCGCGGACGAGAACCTTGGGGCATCACGGGCTACCAGCATTACACGGCAGGCCATTATGCCCCAGTCAGCAACACCAGGCAGATCACTGGTTTTTCTTTTTGTGCGCATCGCGCCAGATGAACAGACCAACACCGCCCAGAAAGGCAACCATCAGACCGACAGTAATCACACCAGCAATGACCGCTTCATCAACGTACATAAGGCACCTCCTGCGTTTTCAATGACTGCAGGTTAAGCCTTACGACATGCGGGGTTATTGACACGGATCAATGGCAGGTGTTGCCACACTAGCAGCCTGTTGAAATTCGCCTACGGTCTGTCTGACTTTGCGGTGTAAGGTTTACGATATCGGCTCCAATCTGCCGGGAACCCCGATTTCCATGCGTGGAGCCGATATCACACAGGAATCCCTGTTCACAGTCGCCAAGCTCGATGACTTCGTGCCGGCGAGTCATCCCCTGCGCGCCATCCGCAAGCTGGCAGACACCGCTCTGCAGCGGATGAGCGCCCTGTTTGACACCTTGTATGCCGACACCGGTCGCGCCTCGATCGCCCCCGAGAAGCTGATGCGGGCACAGTTGCTGCAGTTGTTCTACTCGCTGCGCAGCGAGCGGATGCTCATGGAGCAACTGGGCTACAACCTGCTGTTCCGCTGGTTCGTCGGCTTGGCCATCGATGATCCGGTGTGGGATCACTCGGTCTTCTCGAAGAACCGTGACCGTCTCAATGCCCAAGCCGTGGCCACCGAATTTCTGAGCGAGGTGGTGCGCCTGGCAGAGAAGCAGGGGCTGATCTCGGGTGAGCATTTCTCGGTCGACGGCACATTGCTGCAAGCCTGGGCCTCTCAGAAGAGTTTCCGGCCCAAGGACGACTCTCCAGACGATCAAGGCCCCGGACCACGCAATGCCCAGCCGGACTTCAAGGGGCACAAGCGCAGCAACGACACCCACGCCTCGACCAGCGATCCGGATGCCCGGCTGTACCGAAAGAGCCACAACACCGGCGCGCAGCTGAGTTACATGGGGCATGTGCTGATGGAACACCGCAGTGGCCTGGTGCGCAGTGCTCATGTGACTCTGGCCGGTGGCCGTGGCGAACGCGAAGCCGCGCTG
>NZ_JBSXON010000034.1:0-56786 GCF_056859475.1 Halopseudomonas sp. L-58 | reverse complement strand
TGGTGAAGAGCTGGCCAAGTCCGACCGTCCGGAACTGGCTGGTGCCAAGATCGTCATCTCCGGTGGTCGCGGCATGCAGAACGGCGACAACTTCGAGATGCTGTACAAGGTCGCCGACAAGCTGGGCGCTGCTGTGGGTGCATCGCGCGCCGCGGTTGACGCTGGCTTCGTACCGAACGACATGCAGGTAGGTCAGACCGGCAAGATCGTTGCTCCGCAGCTGTACGTTGCGGTCGGCATCTCCGGTGCGATCCAGCACCTGGCCGGCATGAAAGACTCCAAGGTGATCGTTGCGATCAACAAGGACGAAGAAGCGCCGATCTTCCAGGTGGCCGACTACGGCCTGGTTGCCGACCTGTTCGAGGCGGTGCCGGAGCTGGAAGGTAAGCTCTAAGCCGAAGGCCTGGAGCCAGCCGCAAGCTTCAAGCCGCAAGCTGCAAGAAAACCCCGGACTCGCGAGAGCCGGGGTTTTTTGTTGTCTGCTCGTTGTGAGTGGGGCATTTTTGCGTAGGGGCACAGCATGCTGTGCCCGGCATGGCCCGAGGGGTATTTCGTGGGGGTATCGGTATCTCGTTCCGTGCAATCTGGACCCCGGGCACGGCGTGTCGTGCCCCTACGACAGTGGAAACGACTCCAGGCGCTTGCCGTTCTCGTCCACCTCAAGTGCCCAGCCGGCCTTGTCCCAGTCGCCGAGCACAATGCGCTTCGCGGGCTGGCCGTCGATCATCAGGTCGTGGATTGCCGGGCGGTGGGTGTGGCCGTGGATCAGGGTGAGCACGCCTTTGGCGCGCATGGTGTGGGCGACTGCGCCGAGGTTGACGTCGGTAATGTCGGCGGATTTCATTTGTGTGCGTGCCTGACTTTCGTCGCGTAGCTTGCGACCCAGCTTGTGGCGTGTGCCTTGCGGCAGGTTGCGCAGCACAAAGCGGCTGACCGGGTTGCGAAGCCAGCGGCGCATACGCATATAGCCAAGATCGTCGGTGCAGAGGCTGTCGCCGTGCATCAGCAGCACTCGCTCGCCATTAAGCTCGACGGTTGTAGGATCTTTAAGCAGGGTGCAGTTTGCTGCGCGGCAAAAACGGCTGCCGAGCAGGAAGTCCCGGTTGCCGTGCATCAGGTATACCTTGGTGCCATGCTTGGTCAGGCGGGAGAGGGCGTCGGCGACCTCGCACCCGAGTTCGTCGATGGTGTCGTCACCCAGCCAGACTTCAAAAAAGTCACCCAGGATGTAAAGGGCATCGAATTGCGCGGCGCGGGTTTCGAGCAGACGCAAAAACGCCCGGGTAATATCCGGGCGTTTTGCTTCCAGATGCAGATCCGAAATAAACAGATATCGCATCGGCGGCGTGGTCTCAGTCGACCAGTTCGGCGCGCTCGATGATCACGTCCTCGGCCGGCACGTCCTGGTGGCCGGCACGGGAAGTGGTGCGCACCGCCTTGATTTTCTCAACCACATCCATGCCGTCGGTGACCTTGCCGAATACCGCGTAACCCCAGCCGTGCATGGTGGGTGCGGAGAAGTTCAGAAAATCATTGTCCGCTACGTTGATGAAGAACTGGGCGCTGGCGGAGTGCGGATCAGGGGTGCGGGCCATGGCGACGGTGCCGATCTTGTTGGCGACGCCGTTATCAGCTTCGTTCTTGATCGGGTCGCGGGTGTCTTTCTGCTGCATGCCGGGCTCGAAACCGCCGCCCTGGATCATGAAGTTGCTGATCACGCGATGGAAGATGGTGCCGTCGTAGTGGCCATCGCGGACATATTGCTTGAAGTTCTCAACGGTCACCGGCGCCTTGTCGGCAAACAGTTCAAGGGTGATGACGCCATAGTTGGTGTGCAGTTTGACCATCGGATATTCCTCGGGCAGTCGAACAGGTTGGGGGTGATGCTGCCTGCATTGCTGCATTCAGGCACCTGCGAGTTTCGGGTATGATACGGGTTTTGGTCATGATGGCCTAGGGACGCGCGACTATTGCGATAGTCCGGGCTCCCGAGTAATCCCTGATGCCGAGCGCATCACCTGAGCGAGTTTTGCCGACCTTATGAACAAACCCGACGCCACGCCCCCAAGCCACTTTCTGCGCCAGATCGTCCAGGCTGATCTGGACAGCGGCAAGCACAGCAGCATTGTTACCCGCTTTCCGCCGGAGCCCAACGGTTACCTGCACATTGGTCACGCCAAGTCGATCTGTCTTAACTTCGGCCTGGCCAGGGAGTTTGGCGGTGTCTGTCACCTGCGTTTTGACGACACCAACCCGGCCAAGGAAGAGCAGGAATACATTGATGCGATCAAGGCCGACGTCGAGTGGCTTGGCTTCGAATGGGGCGGCGATGTGCGCTACGCCTCCGATTACTTCGATCAGCTGCACGCCTGGGCCATCGAGCTGATCAAGGCCGGCAAGGCCTATGTCTGCGAGCTGACGCCCGAGCAGGCGCGTGAATACCGCGGCAGCCTGACAGAGCCGGGCAAGAACAGCCCGTTCCGTGAGCGCAGCGTTGAGGAAAACCTGGACCAGTTCCAGCGCATGACCGCCGGCGAGTTCGCCGACGGCGCCAAGGTGCTGCGCGCGAAGATCGACATGGCGGCGCCGAATATGAACCTGCGCGATCCGATTCTGTATCGTATCCGCCACGCCCATCACCACCAGACCGGTGACAAGTGGTGCGTGTACCCGAGCTATGACTTTACCCATGGCCAGTCGGATGCCATCGAGGGCATTACCCACTCGATTTGCACCCTGGAATTTGAAGATCACCGCCCGCTGTACGAGTGGTTCCTGGACAATCTGCCGGTGCCTGCGCATCCGCGTCAGTACGAATTTGCCCGCCTGAACCTGAACTACACCGTGACCAGCAAGCGCAAGCTCAAGCAACTGGTTGACGAGAAGCACGTGGATGGCTGGGATGACCCGCGGATGTCCACGCTGAGCGCCTTCCGTCGCCGCGGCTACACGCCGGCGGCGATTCGCGAGTTCTGCGAGCGCATTGGCGTAACCCGCTCTGATGGCGTGGTCGACATGGGCGTACTCGAGTTCTGTATCCGTGACGACCTGGATGCCAACGCGCCGCGTGCCATGTGCGTGCTCAAGCCGCTGAAAGTCACCATCACCAACTATCCGGAAGGTCAGGCCGAAGAGCTGCGCCTGCCGCGTCACCCGAAGCAGGATATGGGCGAGCGCGTGCTTCCGTTCGAGCGCGAGATCTACATTGATCGTGAAGACTTCATGATTGATCCGCCCAAGGGTTACAAGCGTCTGGAACCGGGCGGTGAAGTGCGTCTGCGTGGCAGCTACGTGATTCGCGCTGACGAAGCGGTAACTGATGCTGACGGTAACATCGTCGAGCTGTTGTGCAGCTACGACCCGGATACCCTCGGCAAGAACCCGGAAGGTCGCAAGGTCAAAGGCGTTATCCACTGGGTGCCGGCGAGCAGCAGCATCGAGTGCGAGGTGCGCCTGTATGACCGTCTGTTCAATGCCGCAAATCCGGACAGGGGCGAAGAGGGCACCACCTTCCTCGACAATATCAATCCGAACTCCCTGCAGGTACTGACCGGCTGCCGCGCCGAGCCGTCGCTGGCTGAGGCCACACTGGATGATCGCTTCCAGTTTGAACGTGAGGGCTACTTCTGCGTCGATTCGCGTGATTCTCGCCCCGATGCCATGGTCTTCAACCGCACTGTCACCCTGCGTGACTCCTGGGGGGGCTGATGGCGCTGGCACTCTACAATACCCTGACCAAGTCCAAGGAAGCGTTCAAGCCGCTGGTCGACAATCAGGTACGCATGTATGTCTGCGGCATGACCGTGTATGACTTCTGCCATATCGGTCATGCGCGCGTGATGGTTGCGTTTGACGTGGTGGCGCGCTGGTTCCGCCACCGCGGTTATGACCTGACCTACGTGCGCAACATCACCGACATCGACGACAAGATCATCAAGCGCGCCAATGAGAACGGTGAGACCTTTCAGCAACTGACCGAGCGCATGATTGCAGCAATGCATGAAGACGAAGCCCGTCTCAATGTGCTGCGCCCGGACCAGGAACCGCGTGCCAGTCAGCATATCGATGGCATGTTTGCCATGATTCAGACGCTGATCGACAAGGGCTATGCCTATGCACCGGGTAACGGCGACGTGTATTACCGCGTCGGCAAGTTCGAAGGTTACGGCAAGTTGTCGCGCCGCAAGATCGAAGACCTGAAAATCGGCGCGCGCATCGAGGTTGACGAAGCCAAGCAGGATCCGCTGGACTTTGTTCTGTGGAAAGCCGCCAAGCCGGGTGAACCGAGCTGGAGTTCGCCCTGGGGCGAGGGTCGGCCGGGCTGGCACATCGAGTGCTCGGTGATGTCGACCTGTTGCCTGGGCAATACCTTTGACATCCACGGCGGTGGCCCGGATCTGGTATTTCCGCACCACGAGAACGAGATTGCTCAGAGCGAGGCAGCGACCGGCGAGTTGTACGCCGCCGCCTGGATGCACGCAGGTGCCGTTCGGGTTGACGGCGAGAAGATGTCCAAGAGTCTGGGCAACTTCTTCACCATTCGCGAGGTGCTGGAAAAGTACCATCCAGAGGTGGTTCGCTACCTGCTGGTTTCCAGCCATTACCGCAGCGCCATCAACTACTCCGAAGACAACCTCAAGGAAGCCAAGGGCGCGTTGGAGCGGTTCTACATCGCGCTCAAGGGGCTGCCCGAGGCGGCGCCTGCCGGCGGCGACGAGTTTGCCGAGCGGTTTGGCTCGGCGATGGATGACGACTTCAACACTCCGGAAGCCTGCGCTGTGCTGTTTGACATGGTCCGTGAGGTGAATCGCCTGAAGGACGCTGACGTTGACGCAGCTGCCGGGCTGGCCGCGCGCCTGCGTCAGTTGGCCGAAGTACTGGGTGTTCTGCAGCTGGATGCCGATGCGTTCCTGCAGGCCGGCGCTGCTGGCAAGGTCGACGCCGCTGAAGTCGAGGCGCTGATTGCGGCGCGTCTGCAAGCCCGTGCCGACAAGAACTGGGCCGAGTCTGATCGTATCCGCGACCAGTTGACTGCTATGGGCGTTGTACTTGAGGACGGCAAGGGTGGCACCACCTGGCGGCTGGCTGAGTGATGCCGCACGACATGACGGACCTCCGGGGCCGCGTGGCTCTGGTCACCGGCGCCGGCAGTGCTGACGGTATCGGTTTCGCTATCGCACGCATGTTTCATGATGCGGGAGCGACGGTTGTGTTGTCCTCGACGACCAACCGCATTTTTCAGCGGCAGAACGAGCTGGATCCGGAGCGGTTGCGGAGTTTGGCGGTGGTGGCTGATCTGACTCACCCGGAGCAGGCAGCGGAGTTGGTTGAACAGGTCATGGAGCGCTTTGGGCGCATTGATATCTTGGTTAACAACGCCGGTATGTCGCAGTCGGGGATTGAGGAGCCGACTGGTGATCTGTTCCACCGGATGGCGTTCCAGCACTGGCAGCGCGAGATTGATCTGAACCTCAATACCTGCGTGCACGTCAGCCAGCCGGTGCTCCGGCACATGCTGGCCGCCGGTTTTGGCCGGGTGATCAATATTGCCTCGGTGACCGGGCCGCTGGTGACCTTTCCGGGTACCGCCGGCTACAGTGCTGCCAAATCGGCGATGGTCGGCCTGACCCGCTCGATTGCCCACGAGGTGGCCGGGCAGGGCATCACGGTCAATGCCATCGCACCTGGCTGGATTCACACCCCCTCAAGCCTGCCTGCCGAACTGGAAGCGGGGCGTCATACACCTATCGGGCGGCCCGGGCGGCCGGACGAAGTCGCACGGGTGGCTTTGTTCCTTGCCAGTGAGGGCTGCAGCTACATGACCGGTCAGATGCTGGTGGTGGACGGCGGTAATTCACTGCAAGAAATAAAAGGCTGAACCACGGCTCGAGTCTGCTCGAGCCGTGGTTGTGCTCAAGACCAGATATCGTGGTCGATCTTGTGTTTCAGTTCCGGATACTCTTCTGCCTTGAAGTGCGGCACCAGACCTTCCTTGCGCTGGGCAAGGTAATCCTTGGTCAGCTTGGCAACGGTGCCCGATAGCAACACGATGCCGATCAGGTTGATGGTTGCCATCAACCCCATGGAGGCATCGGCGGCATTGAATACCGTGCCTACCGCCTGATAGGCACCCCAGACGACCATCGCCAGCGCTGCACAGCGCAGTGAAAACATGCCCAACTTGCCGCCAAGCCCCAGATAGATCATCGCATTCTCGGCGTAGGAATAGTTGGCGACGATCGAGGTGAAGGCAAAGAACAGGATCGCAAACGCAATAAAGTAGCGACCGGCATCGCCGATATGGCTTTCCATCGCGAGCTGGGTCAGTTGCGTGCCGGTCACGCCATTGCCCGGTTCCAATACGCCTGACAACAGAATCATGACCGCAGTGGCGGTACAGATGACGAGGGTGTCAATGAATACTCCGGTCGCCTGCACGAAGCCCTGTGAGGACGGGTGGTGTGGTGTGGGTGTGGCAGTCGCAGCCACATTCGGCGCCGATCCCATCCCTGCCTCATTGGAAAACAGGCCACGCTTGATGCCGTTGAGCATTGCTGCCGTGACGGAACCGGCGACACCGCCGGCCGCCTCTTCGAGGCCAAAGGCGCTCTTCACGATAGTCGCCAGCACCCCCGGGACGTCGCTGTAGTTCATGGCAAGCACTACCAACGCCATGAGTACGTAAACAGCCGCCATGAAGGGCACCACGAATTCCGCGAAGCGGGCGATCGACCGCAGGCCGCCAAAAATCACCAGGGCCGCGACCGCGGCGACAGCGATACCGACCAACAGCTTGTTGAAGCCAAAGGCGCCCTCCATCGCATCAGCAATAGAGTTGGCCTGAACGGCGTTGAACACCAGGCCGAACGAAAGGATCAGACAAACGGAAAAAATGCTGCCGGCCCATGGCGCTTTAACTCCCTTTGCCAGATAGAAAGCCGGCCCCCCGCGATATTGCCCTTCACCGTCACGGACCTTGTAGAGCTGGGCAAGGGTGCTTTCTGCGTAAGCGGTAGCCATGCCCACCAGTGCAACCATCCACATCCAGAAAATG
Source organism: Halopseudomonas sp. L-58 (assembly GCF_056859475.1). Taxonomy (NCBI): domain Bacteria; kingdom Pseudomonadati; phylum Pseudomonadota; class Gammaproteobacteria; order Pseudomonadales; family Pseudomonadaceae; genus Halopseudomonas; species Halopseudomonas sp. L-58. The sequence continues at coordinate 49,732 of NZ_JBSXON010000034.1, read as the reverse complement.
GCTCCGGCTCCACCGAGATAGAGAGCAACCGCCACGCCAGCGATATTGCCGGTGCCAACCCGTGATGCAAGGCTGGTACACAGTGCCTGAAACGGTGAGATACCGGACTTGTCACTCTCACGAGCACCGAGCAGAGAGCGAACCATCTCGCCAAAGTGCAGAAACTGCAAGGCACCCAGACGTATGGTGAAAAAGACACCTACGGCGAGCAGGCCGTAGATCAGAATGTAACCCCAGAAAATCGTGTTGAGCCCGCCTATCAACGCATTCATGACTCCCCCCGCTGTCGGTTGGCATGCGTGCAGAAACAGAATGTTACGTCTTACTGTAGCGTCTTGGCCGCTCATCGCCAGTTGAAAATGAGTGTTGTCAAATTGTCCGAATGGGTCGAAGATAGCCCGATCACGTTGATGTTGATGCAAAACCGATAACAACAATGCAGCGCATTAAGAGGTGAGCCATGACTGCCGTTACTCCGGATGATTTGACGATCAGCCCTCGTCGTATCGAATTCGAACTCCCTGATCCTCTGCCGCGGTACTGGCATGGCGGCGACCCATTCAAAACCCATTTCTTCAATGCCATGTCGTTGCTGTTCCCTGATGGCGAACGCTTTTTTATCGACTCGGTGCGCTACTTCCGCGACCGCGTTAAGGACCCCAGGCAGCAGCAATTGATAAAGGGTTTTATCGGTCAGGAAGGGCATCACAGCCGTGAACACATCGAATACAACCGCCGCCTTGAGGCGCAGGGATATGACGTTATTGCGCTGACCGAGCCGGTGCGCCGCCGTATCCGCTATGCCAACGCCCACTTTTCCCCTGAACGCCGGCTCGCGGCCACGGTTGCCATGGAACACTTCACTGCCATCATGGCGGACGCGGTGTTGCGTGAAATGCGCTGGTTTGACGGCGCTATTGAGCCGATGCGGCAGGTCTGGCGGTGGCACGCCCTGGAGGAAACCGAGCACAAGGCGATCGCATTTGATCTCTACATGCAGGTATCCGGTGACCGGGCACAACTGCGCAGGGCCATGCGCTTGTCGACGTTCTTCTTCCTGCGTGATGTGACTCGAGGTGTCTGGCATATGATGCGCTGCGACGGGCGACTCACCGATGTGGGCAGCTGGTATCGGGGCATGCGCTGGTTATGGGGCCGTAACGGTTTCTTTTCAGGGCTCTGGTCGGCCTACCGGGACTTCTATCGTGAGGACTTTCATCCCTGGCAGCATGACAATTACCGGCTGATGCAAGAGACTCAGCATGAGTTTGATGCGATCAATATGCTTGGAACAAAGCCCTGAATCGTCTCGGTACTGATGCGCTTTCTGCTGCAAACTGTTGTATGCTTCGCGGGATTTTTTCCCAGGAGTGACCATGGCTATCAGTTTGTATGTTGCTAAAGAAACCCGGCGCCACGAAAAACGTGTCGCGCTGGTGCCTGCGGTCGTTGCCAAGTTGCAGAAGCTTGGCATCGAGCCTTGTGTCGAACCCGGTGCTGGTTTGCTGGCCCGGATTCCCGACAATGACTTCACTCAGGCCGGTGCGGCCGTGGCCCCGGCTCCGGCCGAGACCCGGCTGTTCTTCCGAGTGCAGCCACCGTCGCTGGAAGACATTCAGGAAATGCCGGAAGGCTCCATTCTGTGCTGCTTCATCTATGCACAGCGCGAGCCCGAAATCGTAAAAGCACTGCGTGACAAGCGTATTACCTGCTTTGCGATGGAGCTGATTCCGCGTATTACTCGCGCCCAGGCAATGGACGCGCTGTCTTCCCAGGCTGCTCTGGCTGGCTACTACGCTGCGCTGATGGCTGGTACTCACCTGCACCGGATTCTGCCGATGATGACCACAGCGGTGGGCTCCCTGCGTCCGGCCAAGATTCTGGTCATGGGTGCTGGTGTGGCCGGCCTCCAGGCGCTGGCAACCGCCAAGCGCCTCGGTGCGATGATCGAAGGCTACGACGTACGTCCTGAAGTCCGTGAACAGGTACAGTCGGTTGGCGGCAAGTTCGTCGACACCGGTGTATCTGCGGTAGGCGAGGGCGGTTACGCCCGTGAGCTGACGGCTGAAGAGCAGAAACAGGTCAATGATGTGTTGACCCGTCACGTTCAGCAGGCCGATGCAATCATCACCACTGCGTCCATCCCCGGCAAGCCAAGCCCCAAGATTCTGACCGAAGAGCAGATCATGGGCATGAAGAGCGGCTCGGTGATCATCGACCTCGCAGCGGAAGGCGGTGGCAACACCCCGCTGACTCAGCCTGGTGACACTGTGGAAGTTGGTCCGGTAACCATCGTTGCACCACTGAACATCGCCAGTCACCTCGCTGAGCATGCTTCTGAACTTTACTCCCGCAACCTGCTGGCTCTGGTTGGCCTGATGGTCAAGGACGGCGAGTTGTCTCTGGATTGGGAAGATGAGGTGCTGGCTCGCTCGGTACTGACCCACGACGGTGAAATCCGCAATGACGCAGCGCGCGCCGCTGTCGAACAGCTGGCCTGAGGACGGTTTGATGGAAATGACAACTACCATTACAGGCTTCGTTGCCCTGTATATCTTTTTGCTGGCCGCGTTTACCGGCTACGAAATCATCGGCCGCGTTCCGGCCATTCTGCACACCCCGCTGATGTCCGGCTCCAACTTCATCCACGGTATCGTGGTGGTGGGTGCCATGTGGGCCCTGCTGAACGCAGGCTCCACCCTTGAGCAGGTGATCGGTTTTGTTGGTGTTCTGCTGGGCGCAGGCAACGCGGCGGGTGGCTATGTGGTCACCGAGCGGATGCTCGAAATGTTCAAGCCGACCAATAAAGCCTCTGGTGCGGACAAGGAGTAAGTAGACCATGTTCAGTACGTTTTTGATTGACGCGGCCTACTTTGTCGCAGCATTTCTGTTTCTGTACGGCCTCAAGCGCATGGCCAGCCCGGTTACCGCGCGTTCGGGTATCGTTGTCGCCGGTGGCGGCATGGTGCTGGCGGTTGCTGCCGCCTTCCTGTACGGCTTTGACGTCAGCGCACGCGCCGAGCCGTATCTGACCACCAACGTGATCCTGCTGGTAATTGCGCTGGGTCTGGGTATCGGCTGGGCGTGGATTAGCGGCAAGCGTGTTGCCATGACCGATATGCCGCAGATGGTTGCCCTCTATAACGGCATGGGTGGCGGTGCTGCTGCCGCGATTGCTGCCACCGAGCTGCTGTCCGGCAACGCGCTGGCGCACGGCCCGGTTGTGACCGTGCTGGCGATCCTCGGCGGTCTGATTGGTGCGGTTGCACTGTCCGGCTCGCTGATTGCCTGGGCCAAGCTCGATGGCCGCATGAACAAGGCCTGGCGCCTGCCCAAGCACCAGTACGTCAACGCTGCGCTGCTGTGTGGTGCGCTGTTCATCGGTGCGGTTGTCACCGTCATGGCGGTTGTGGGGGCTGAAGAAACGCCGATTCTGCTGATTCTGGTGTTCTTTGCCGTTGCGCTGGCACTGGGCGTGCTGCTGACCACCCCGATCGGTGGTGCAGACATGCCGGTCGTGATCTCCCTGTACAACGCCTTCACCGGTCTGGCGGTTGCCTTTGAAGGGTTTGTACTGCAGAACCCGGCGATGATCATTGCCGGTACCGTGGTAGGTTCCGCTGGTACGCTGCTGACTCTGATGATGGCCAAAGCGATGAACCGCCAGGTCAGCAACATCATCTTCAGCGACTTCGGTGGTGAAGACGACGGTTCCGACGGTGAAATCCAGGGCACCATGAAGGCCTGTGACGCATCCGATGCGGCGATTTCCATGTTCTACGCGAACAAGGTCATCATCGTTCCGGGTTACGGTCTGGCGGTTGCCCAGGCGCAACACAAGCTGTACGAATTCGTGAAACTGCTGCAGAAGCAGGGCGTTGAAGTCAGCTTCGCGATTCACCCGGTTGCCGGCCGTATGCCGGGTCACATGAACGTACTGCTGGCTGAAGCCGGTGTACCGTACGACATCATTCATGACCTGGAAGACATCAACGAAGAGTTTGCACAGGCCGATGTTGCCATCGTTCTGGGTGCCAACGACGTCGTCAACCCGGCCGCGCGTACCCGCAAGTCCAGCCCGATCTACGGCATGCCGATCCTCAACGTGGATCAGGCGCGTCAGGCCTACGTGGTCAAGCGTGGTCAGGGCAAGGGCTACTCCGGTGTCGAGAACGAACTGTTCTTCCTCGACAACACCTCGATGGTGTACGGCGATGCCCAGAAGGTGATGGTGCAGATGATCGAAGCGGTCAAGTCGCTCGGTTAATTGGCTCCTATGCGGTAAGCGAAGCCCCTGTTCGAAAGAACAGGGGCTTTTTTGTGTTTGCTCGAGGACTGCGGGGGTAACCGTTTCCTTCGGTTTATCGTTTTATTCATGCGCTGTTGCTAAGTCAGCCTTTCGCCTTCACGGCGAGCCAAGGGGGGCTGCTTGCCCAGCCCCCCTTGGCGATCCCCCCGGGCACCCGGCTACGCGGCCCTTCGGGTTCGCTGCGTTGCTCGGTCTGGCGGGGGCCGGCAGAACTCGTCGCTACGCTCCTCAAACAGGCTGCCGTCCTTTTTCCCGCCAGCCCTGCGCTACTCGCCCGCGTAAACGGGACGAACCCCAGTGCACACTCGATCCTCTGCGCATGCGGTTAATTGCCTCGAAAAGTCCCTTCTCGAATTTACCTTGATAATCCGCAAAGAGCCTTTTATGCGCCTGCGTGCGGAGTATGCTGAGCTATCTTGTAATACCAATAACCCAGGAGACTGTAATGAAACGAACGCTGACAACGCTGGTGTTGAGCGGTCTGGCCGGTATGGTACAGGCGGACATGACGGTGCAGACGGTGCCTTACGAAATCGACGGCCAGTCCTATGAAGGGTTACTGGTCTTTGATGAGGCGGTCACCACGCCGCGCCCGGGGGTGCTGATGGTGCCCAACTGGATGGGGGTCACCGAGGCCGCGGCCGAGAAGGCGGCCAAGGTGGCCGGTTCTGAATATGTGGTGTTTGTAGCAGACATGTATGGCCGTGATATCCGTCCGCAGAATGCGGACGAAGCGGCTGCTGCGGCCACCACGGTCCGCAACGATCGGCCGATGATGCGGGCGCGAGCCAATGCCGCCCTGGACGTACTGCGTGCCCAACAGGGGGCGGTCCCGCTGGATATTGATAATCTGGCGGCCATCGGCTTCTGTTTTGGCGGCGGAACGGTACTTGAGCTTGCGCGTTCCGGTACGGAAATTCGCGGCGTCGTCTCCTTCCACGGCAACCTGGATACCCCCAACCCTGATGACGCCAAGGCTATTAGCATGCCGGTTCTGGTTCTTCATGGTGCGGACGATCCCTTCGTGCCGGAGCAGCAGGTTGCCGATTTCAGTGCAGAAATGCGTGCTGCCAATGTTGACTGGCAGTTGATCAGCTATGGTGGTGCTGTCCATTCGTTCAGCGACCCCTACGCGGCGATGCCGGGGAAGGCTGAATACAATCCGGTGGTTGCCAAGCGTGCTTTCTCGGCCATGAAGCAATTCTTTGCTGAGGTGATGGACTGAAACGGGCAGCAGCGGAGTGCGTTCGCTACCGCTGCTGCTGTGTCTGGTTGGCGGATAAGCTGCGGCACGTTCGCTTCATCGACAACAGTGATGGTAACACCTTGGTCACCCGCCAGCCGCTCTGGCTGGCATAATCAGAGCAGGCCCACCGTCGGGTGAGCCAAATAAGAAGAACAATCAACAATACTGGAGACGGGTATGTCGCAACCTGAACAACCTGGTTGGCGCTGGGGGCCGTTTACCTTCCGCTTGCCGTTCTATCACTCCAAACTGTGCTGGCCGGAGTTCTTTCAGGGCCTGCTGATCGCAGCCGCAACAGGCCTGTCGCTGGTCCCGCTGATGACCGGCTTTTTCGGTCTGAGCTTCGAAGAGGCCGTCGCCGTCTCGCTTATTCATTCGATTCTGATCACCTCGTCGATCATCGTCTTCGGCGAACCTTACGCACCGGGCTGGATTACGCCGGCCCTGCCGCTGGTACTTGCCTTTGTACTTGGTGGCTACGAAACCCCGGATGAGCGCTTCCAGGCGATGACTGCATTATCTCTGGATTTTGCGCTGTTGCTGTTTTTGCTGGGTATTACCGGGCTTGGCAAACGTTTCATGCTCTGGCTACCCGACACGCTGAAAGCGGGGATCATCCTTGGCGCCGCTATCGCCGCGCTGAAAAGGGTGTTGGTCGACGACGCTGAACGTTTTCTGCTGCAACAGCCGATCGCAACGACCATCGCCTGCGCGGTTTGCCTGATCTTTGCTTTCAGCCTGCCCATGGCCAAACTGAAAGAAAAGTACCGTTTCTTCGCGCTGCTTGGCGCACTCGGCCTGCTGCCCGGCTTTGTGCTGGCGGGCATTATCGGCCCGATGGTGGGTGAGGTGAGCTACGACATTCAGTGGGGCATCCTGATTCCGCCGCTGGGCGATGCCTGGGCCAAAGTGTCGCCGTTTGCCATTGGCTGGCCAAGCATGGAGATGTTCATTCAGGGTATGCCGCTGGCCCTTATCACCTACGTGATCCTGTTCGGCGATCTGGTGACCGGTAATGAAGTCATTCGTGAAGGCCTGCAAAACCGCCAGGATGAGCACATCGACATCAACCCGACCCGCTCGCACATCTCGCTGGCCATTCGTAACGCGCTTATGGGTATCAGCGCGCCATTCTTCCCGACCCAGGGGGCACTGTGGACCGGCGTGCACGTGATCATCATGCAGCGCTGGAAACAGGGCAAGGAAGCGATGGGCAGCCTGCACAGCGGTCTGGCGTCCTATTACCTGATGGGTCTGCCGATCCTGTTCTTCCTGCTGCCGCTGCTGACCGGGCTGAAGCCGCTGCTTGGGATTGCGCTGTCGCTGACGCTGGTATTGACCGGGTTTGCCTGCGCCTATATCGCCATGGCGATTCCCAAGAACAACACTTCCCGCGGCGCGGTGGTGTTGATCGGTGCCGCACTGGCGTTCTTCGAGCCCTGGATAGGCCTGCTGATCGGTATTGCAACCACATTGCTGCTGGTCGGCTGGGACCGTAACCCGGACCCGATTCCGCACGAGGACTGAGCGCAGCTCCGCCGCCCTACATGCGGTACACTTCTGGGGCCTGAACGCGTTTGCGCTCAGGCCCTTTGTGTTTTCAGCCATTCCTTTTTCTGCCGAGAGTTGCCGTGCGCCCACGCTCCGACAGCCAGTACGCCGGTGGCCCGGTCAACTGGCGCATCATCTTTGATCTGTTGCCCTATCTGCGCGAGTTTCGCGGACGGGTAGTGTTGGCCATGCTCTGCATGCTGGTTGCCAAGCTGGCCGGCGTAGCGGTGCCGTGGCTGCTCAAACTGATTGTTGATCACTTTGAAAACGCCGCTGACGCACTGGTACTGGTGCCTGCAGCGTTATTGCTGTTCTACGGTGTGCTGCGTTTCTCGTCGGTATTTTTCGGTGAGCTGCGCGATGCGGTCTTTGCCCGTGTTGCCGAGCGGGCGATGCGGCGCATCTCGCTGCAGGTGTTTGAGCATCTGCACCGGCTTGACCTCGGATTTCATCTGTCGCGGCGCACCGGTGGTCTGGCCCGGGACATCGAGCGGGGCACGTCAGGCATCAGCTTTCTGTTGCGCTTTATGGTGTTCAACATTCTGCCAACGCTGATCGAGATTGGCCTGATCAGTGTGATTCTGCTGGCCAACTTCAGCGCGGTGTACGCGGCGGCCGTGCTGGTGGCGGTGCTGCTGTATGGCAGTTTCTCCATCTGGTGCACCGAGTGGCGCAACCGCTTCGTGCGCGAAAGCAATCAGATGGACAACCGCTCCAATACCCGCGCCATCGATAGCCTGCTGAATTTCGAAACGGTCAAATATTTCGGCAACGAGGCGTTTGAAGCCAGCGAGTACGACCGCAACCTGCAGGACTGGGAAGCGGCTCGGATGAAGAACCGGCTGTCGCTGGTGGCACTCAACTCGGGGCAGGCGCTGATTATCGCGGGGGCTGTCACCTTGATGATGGTGCTGGCGGCGCGCGAGGTCAGCGCCGGCAGCATGACCGTTGGTGAGCTGGTGATGATCAATGCCTACATGATTCAGCTGTTTATTCCGCTCAACTTCCTCGGTTTCGTCTACCGTGAGATCCGCGAGGCATTGACCAACATCGAGCGGCTGTTCACGCTGCTGCGCGCGCCGCTCAAGGTATTGGACGCTGAAAATGCCAAGGCGCTGCAACTGCATGGAGCATCAGTTCGCTTTCATGATGTGCACTATCGCTACAATCAGGGGCGTGAGGTGCTGAAAGGCATTACTCTCGAGATCCCGGCGGGACAGACCCTGGCGATTGTCGGTGCCAGCGGTGCCGGCAAGTCGACCCTCGCGCGGCTGCTGTTTCGTTTCTACGACGTAGACAGCGGCAGCATCAGCATCGACGGTCAGGACATTCGCTGCGTGACTCAGGACAGCCTGCGCCGCACCATCGGCGTGGTGCCTCAGGACACGGTGCTGTTCAATGCCAGCATCGGCTACAACGTCGCATACGGCGCACCGGGCGCCAGCGAGGACGAAATCTGGCGAGTGCTGGAGCTGGCGCAGCTGGATACCTTCGTGCGCAGCCTGCCGCAGAAACTGGATACCCCGGTGGGTGAACGGGGCCTGAAGCTCTCCGGCGGCGAAAAGCAGCGTATTGCCATCGCCCGCGTACTGCTCAAGAACCCGCCGATTCTGATTCTGGATGAAGCCACCGCATCGCTCGATACCCACGCTGAACGCCGCATTCTCGACGCCCTCAACCTGGTTGCCGAGCGTCGTACCACCCTGGCCATCGCCCACCGTCTCTCGACGATCGTCCACGCCGACAACATTGCCGTGATTGACCAGGGCGAGGTAGTGGAGCAGGGCACCCACGCCCAACTGCTGGCCAGGCAGGGTGCCTACGCGCGGCTGTGGGCGGATCAGCAACGGGAACGAATTGAGGTTGCGGACGCCTGATTCACCACCTGAATCTCCCTTGCGGCTGCATGCCAAAGGGGCAAACAATGGGCCTCACGCAGATAACAACAAGGAGCGGTGATGAGTAGCGTAATCGAGCGCTGGCACAAGGTTGTCGAGGCACAAAATCCAAGCGGTCTGGCAGATCTGCTGGCCGATGAGGTGGTCTTTCATTCGCCGGTGGTGCATACCCCGCAGGTTGGCAAGCCGATCACAACGCTGTATCTCTCCGCGGCGTTCAAGACATTGAACGAGCCCGGGCATTTCAAGTATTTGCGTGAAGTCATTGATGGCAACAACGCGGTACTGGAATTTCAGACCGAGATTGACGGCATTACCATCAATGGCATCGATATGATCCAGTGGAATGACGAAGGCAAGATCGTTGACTTCAAGGTCATGGTCCGCCCGCTCAAGGCGGTCAATGCGATTCACGCAGCCATGGGGCGTATGCTTGAAGCGATCAAGCCCGCCAAAGCCTGATATGCCATGGACAAGGCCGCCGGGGATCTCTGGCCGGCCTTGATTGCCAGGTCTTGCGCTCCACAGTCATTGACCGATTATGGATGCGCCTGACCGACCGCATGTCTCAAAGGCGTGCCCTGCCGGCACCCAAAGGCACCCATGCGGTGCGCCAGCGGTGCCTGACACCGAAAAGTCCCGCCCAGGCCAGAATGCAGAGCGCGGCGAACAGCCACAGTCCAAGCTGATAGTCGCCACTGTGTTGCTTGATGGCTCCCAGGCCTGCGGCCAGGATAAAACCGCCAACGCCGCCGGCCATTCCTATCGATCCGGTCATCACACCCATTTCACGCGAAAAGCGTTGGGGTACCAGCTGAAACACAGCACCGTTACCCATCCCCAAACCCAGCATTGCGATAACAAACAGGCTCAGGGCTGCCCATGCATCGGACAGGTTGAGGCCAACGATAGCGATACAGCCAGAGGCAATCGCATACATCATCAGCAAAGCTCGAATGCCGCCAACGCGGTCGGCCAGCATACCGCCAACTGGCCGCATCAGGCTGCCGACCATCACGCAGGCCGCTGTGTAATAACCGGCGCGAACCGGATCAAGGTCGTATTCGTCGCTGAAGTACCCGGGTAGCGCACTGGCCAGGCCGATGAAGCCGCCGAAGGTGATGCTGTAGAAGAACATGAACCATGCACTGTCGACATCGCGCAGCGCCCGGGCGTAGTCGATCAGCGCGGCAGGCGCAGGACGGCTGGGCGCATTGCGTGTCAGCAGCAAAAACACAAGCAGGGTGATACTCAGCGGGATAAGCGCCAGCCCGAACACGTTCTGCCAACCGAACAGATAGGCCAGCCCCGGTGCAAAAAGCGCGGCCAGGACTGTCCCGGAATTGCCGGCACCGGCTATGCCCAGGGCTGTTCCCTGATGCTCGGGCGGATACCACTGTGACGCCAGCGGAAGGGCAACGGCAAAGGACGCGCCCGCAAAGCCTAGCCCCAACCCCAGCAGCAGCGTTTGTTCGTAGCTGTCGATACCAAGCAGCCAGGCGATCGACAGCGAGAGTATGACGATCAACTGGCCGATGACACCTGCCAGTTTCGGTGACAGGCGATCTGCCAAGAAGCCGAGCAGCAGCCGCAGGAGCGCGCCGGATAGAATCGGGGTGGCAACCATGATGCCCCGTTGCTGCGCGTCAAGCTCAAGATTGGTCGCAATCTGTACCGCTAGCGGGCCAAGCAGGTACCAGACCATGAAGCTGATATCAAAGTAGAGAAACGCTGAAAACAGCGTGGGGGTGTGGCCTGACTTCCAGAACGAGGTACTCATTCGATAGACCTGTCGGTACTGCTAAGCGCTTTTAACTGTCTGTTGGCTGGTGTTCACACAGGCAAAAGCGCCTTTGCCAAGCCATCGCAATTACGAGCTTGGAGGCTGGCAGCCCATATCACACAGTAATATCAACGCAGATTCTGTGCCAAATGGGCTGGAGTATTAGCGGATAATCATCACGGATCGTTTTGACTGTTGCACGACGCGCAGCGCGTTGGTGCCAAGCAGGTAGTCTTCCAGCCGTTTACGCTTGTGAGACGCCATGACGATCAGGTCCACATCCAGCTTGCGCGCGACCCGGAGGATAGCCTCATAAGCTTTGCCGTCGGCGACGATGCGCTGCACTTTAACGCCTTTGGGCACGTGCTCGGCAACAAAGGCCTTAAGCCCGTCACTGATGTTTTTTTTGGCCTGTTCGGCAAATTCGCGCGGAAAGAAGCCGCCGACCAGAGGCATGCCGAAGTCGGGAACAACGGTCACGATGTGCAAGGATGCCTGATAGGTCTGGCACAGATTCAGAGCGGTTGGCAGCGCCTTTTCCCATGATTGCTTGTGGTTGAGGTCGATGGGCAACAGTATCTTGTCGTACATGATCATTTCCTTACGCATGGGCGCCGGCGGGGCGCCGACGCCATTGCAGTCCGAACACCAGCAGGAATACCCCAACGGCCGGAATCCACATCCATTCCTTGGCCCAACGATCTACCGGAGCCAGAATTTCGACGATCTCCTGATCAAACTCGAAGCCCAGATCCGCTGCAGGACTGCCGTAGGTCACCATATCAACGATTGTCCGGTCGCCATCTTCCATCAGTAGCAAGCCCAGTTTGTTCAGGCGTTCAGCGCCATTGGCACCTTCGGGAACCGGGACCAGCACAAAAAAGGTACGTGGCTGGCCGATGTCATCCGCCCCGGCGACCTGAACACGCAGGTTGCTGCCCTTATCAAGTCGCTCAAGGGATTGCTCCAGCTGGGCGGGCGGAATTGAACGATAGGGGTCATGAACGATATCCATCCAGAAGCCCGGACGGAACAGGGTGAAGGCGATCAGCAGCAACAGCAGGCTTTCATACCAGCGGCTCTTGACGACCAGCCAGCCCTGGGTGGCCGCTGCGAAGATCAGCATCGCGATGGTGGCCACCACGAAAATGATGATGCCGTGCAGCAGGTCCACGTCGATCAGTAGCAGATCAGTGTTGAAGATGAACAGGAACGGCAGTGCGGCTGTGCGCAGGCTGTAATAGAAGGCCTGGAAGCCGGTGCGGATTGGATCACCACCCGATACCGCCGCGGCGGCAAACGACGCCAGGCCAACGGGCGGCGTCACATCAGCCATGATGCCGAAATAGAACACGAACAGATGGACTGCGATCAGGGGCACCAGCAGGCCGCTTTCCTGTCCTAGCGTGACGATCACCGGTGCCAGCAGGGCAGACACCACAATGTAGTTGGCGGTAGTCGGCAGGCCCATGCCAAGGATCAGACTGAGTACCGCGGTCAGCAGCAACATCAGCATCAGATTGCCCATCGACAGGATCTCAACCAGGTCTGCCAGCACCAGACCAACACCGGTTTGCGAGACCGCACCGACGATAATCCCAGCGGTCGCGGTGGCGATGCCGATACCAATCATGTTGCGCGCACCGGCTACCAGCCCCTGCCAGAGCTCTTCAAAGCCTTGACGTAGCGCGCTGCCGGTATCGCCATCTCCACGAAACGCCGCCATCAGCGGGCGTTGGGTGAGCATGATCACGATCATCAGGATCGTTGCCCAAAATGCCGACAACCCGGGGGAGAGGTGCTCAACCATCAGGCACCAGATCAGCACGATCACCGGCAGGATGAAATGCAACCCGGACATCACCGTCGGACGGGTCTGCGGCAGGTGAACCACCGGGGAGTTGGGGTCATCCAGCTCCAGTTCCGGGTAGCGTGAACCGATCTTCAGCAGCCCGATATAAACGATGGCAAGGGCACCAGCTATCACCCAGCCGGCGGCGTCTCCCAGCGCCGGCTTAAGCCAGCCCAGGCCGTAATAGACCGCGAACGACAGTGCCATCAACAGCAGCAGGCCGGTGAGAAAACCAATGATCTTGCGCAGCAGCGGACGGGGTGGATTGCTGCTCTGCAGGCCCTGCATACCGGCCTTGACCGCTTCCAGATGAACGATATAAATCAGTGCGATATAGGAAATCAGCGCCGGCAAAAAGGCATGCTTGATGACGTCGACATAGGAAATGCCGACGTACTCGACCATCAGGAATGCGGCAGCACCCATCACCGGGGGCATGATCTGGCCGTTGACCGAGGAGGCAACCTCAACCGCGCCGGCTTTTTCCGCCGAGAACCCGACCCGTTTCATCATCGGGATGGTGAAGGTGCCGGTGGTAACGGTATTGGCGATAGAGGAGCCCGAGATCAGGCCGGTCATGCCGGAGGCGACCACAGCAGCTTTAGCCGGTCCGCCTCGGTAATGCCCCAGCAGCGAGAAGGCAACCTTGATGAAGTAGTTGCCGGCGCCGGCCTTATCGAGCAGTGAACCAAACAGCACGAACAGGAAGACGAAGCTGGTCGATACGCCCAATGCAATGCCGAATACGCCCTGTGCGGTGAGCCACTGGTGGTTGGTCAGCGCTTCCAGGCTGACGCCACGGTGTGCGAGGATGCCGGGCATATAGGGGCCGGCCACCGAATAGATGATGAAGACCAGCGCAACGATCATCAGCGGCGGGCCGAGCGCTCTTCGCGTAGCTTCGAGCAGCAGGATCAGCCCCGTCACGGCAACCACGACATCCTGGGTTGTCGGCCTGCCGGGGCGCTCTGCCAGCTCGGCATAAAACAGATAAAGATACGCGGCGCAGAAAGCGGCGATCAGCGCCAGAATCCAGTCAATAGCCGGCACATACTCTCGCGGCGAGCGTTTGAACGCGGGGTAGGCCATAAAGCCGAGAAACACCGCAAAAGCCAGGTGTATCGAGCGCGCCTCGGTACTGTTGAATACACCAAAGCCGACCAGAAAAGGAAGCGGCGAGGCGATCCACAGCTGAAACAGCGACCATATCGCTGCAATGCCCATCAGCAGATTTTTGGCCAGGCCGGTGGGCTTGCGGGCACCGGTATCACTGGTGGCGACCAGATCTTCCAGTTCAGTGTTGAGGTCGGTGGCGTCGCTTGGTTGGCTCATGGCTGCGCGCTTCTCCTGTGCATTTTGATTATGGTGCGGCAGTTGTCCTGCCGGTGCAGCATGCCTGTGGGCGCCGCGATAGGAACGAGATCTCGTGGACCCGCGTCCGGGGCTGCCGAAATGGCGGCAGCAAGGTAAATCGGGTAACCGAAAACAACCGGGCCACCCCTGAGGATGGCCCGTTTGGTGTTACATCCAGCCGCGTTCCTTGTAGTAGCGGATGGCGCCTTCGTGCAGCGGTGCCGAGAGGCCGTTCTTGATCATTTCCTCTTCCTTCAGGGTGGCAAAAGCCGGGTGCAGGCGCTTGAAGCGGTCGATGTTCTCGAATACCGCCTTCACTGTATGGTAGACAGTCTCGTCATCGGTAGCTGTGGAGGCTACCAGCGTTGCACGCACGCCGAAGGTCTCTGTGTCGGCGTCATTGCCACGATACAGGCCGCCCGGAATGATCGCCTTGGCGTAGTAGGGGCGCTCGCTGATCAACTGATCGATTTCCGGTCCGGATACCGATACCAGGTTGGCGTCGACAGTGGTGGTGGCCTCCTGAATGGAGCCGTTCGGATGACCGACGACATACACCATGGCGTCGATGTTGTTGTCACCCAGCGCAGCGGCCTGCTCGGCTGCATCAAGCGCAGAGGCCAGGGCAAAGTCGTCAACTGTCCAGCTCAGCGCCTGCATAACAACGTCCATGGTATCGCGCTGACCTGAGCCCGGATTGCCGATGTTGACGCGCTTGCCCTTGAGGTCCTTAACGCCGGCGATGTTGGCGTCGTTGCGGGCTACGATAGTGAGCGGCTCACCATGCAGGGCGAACAGGGCACGCATGTCACTGAAGGGGCCTTCGGATTCAAAGCTCTGAATGCCTTCATAGGATTTGTACTGAATGTCCGATTGCACCACGCCCATGTTCATCTCGCCGCCACGGATAGCGTTGACGTTGGCGACCGAACCACCACTGGAGGGAGCGTTGCAACGAATGCCGTGTTCGGCTGAATTGCGGTTGAGCAGGCGGCAGACCGATTGACCGACCACGTAATAAACACCGGTCTGACCACCGGTACCGATGGTGACAAAGGTTTCGGCTGCCGCGGTTGTTGCACCCAGTGAAGCGTATCCGATTGTGGCTGAGAACAGCAGGGCAAGGGATTTGCGCATCATGTGATGTAGCTCCTTTTTCTGATTGTCTGTGGCGACTGCAAGACAGCAGCCCGCCAGCGTGCGAGGCCCGATCCTGTAACAGGGCCGAACACATTCACCTGTTCAGTGTAGTGGATGATTTGAAATCCATTAGGACCATAACCGCAGCGCCGCGGTCGGGCAACCCTGATGGGGAAACGAAAACCCGGCCTGAAGCCGGGTTTTACGTGCGGATTACTCTACGGGTGGCCAGCCACCCATCTCGCGCCAGCGATTGACAATGGTGCAAAACAGGTCTGCTGTCTTCTCGGTGTCATATCGCGCCGAATGGGCCTCGCGGCCGTCGAAGTCGATACCGGCAGCGCTGCAGGCTTTCGCCAGCACTGTCTGACCGTAAGCCAGGCCGCCCAGCGTCGCAGTATCGAAACAGGAGAACGGATGAAACGGATTACGCTTGATCTGTGTGCGCTCGACTGCGGCGTTGAGAAAGCCCAGATCGAAGAAAGCGTTGTGCCCAACCAGAACGGCCCGCTTGCAGCCGGCAGATTTAACGGCCTTTCGGATGTGCTTGAAGATCTCGGTCAGTGCATGCTCTTCGCTTACTGCCTGGCGCAGCGGGTGGTCCAGCTTGATGCCGGTAAACTCCAGTGCCGCCTGTTCAATGTTGGCACCCTCGAAGGGCTCGACACGAAAGAAGGTCGTGTGGTCCGGGTAGACCATCCCTTCTTCATCCATGTTGATGGTGGTGGCTGCGATTTCCAGAAGCGCATCGGTCGCTGCATTGAAACCGCCGGTTTCAACATCAATGACGACCGGGAGAAAGCCCCGGAAACGATAGGCCAGAGGGGATTTGGTCTTGCCGCTTGGCAAGACGTCCTGTTCTTCGCCTTCGAAGTCGAACTCGCTCACGAAATATCCTTTGCTGTGTCGATGTGGAAGGTCAGACCAGGCGCCAGCGAATCTGTTCGCCGGCACGCAGTGGAACAATGCACTGATCGCCGAAGGGCAACTGATCGGCCACGGTCCAGCTGTCGCGTTCCAGGCTGATGGTGTCGGTGTTGCGTGGCAGACCGTAAAAATCGGGGCCGTGGAGGCTGGCAAAACCTTCCAGTTTCTCCAGGGCACCGAGTTCATCGAAGGCCTCTGCATACAGCTCAATGGCCGCGTGAGCGGTATAGCATCCGGCACAGCCACAGGCGGCTTCCTTGGCATGGCGGGCATGGGGAGCCGAATCGGTGCCGAGGAAGAATTTGCTGGAGCCGGATACGACTGCATCACACAGCGCCCGCTGGTGAGTCTGACGCTTGAGTACCGGCAGGCAGAACAGGTGCGGACGGATGCCGCCAACCAGCATGTGGTTGCGGTTAAACAGCAGGTGGTGCGCAGTAATGGTTGCGCCAACGTTGGCTGGAGCCTGATTGACAAAGCTCACCGCATCAGCGGTGGTAATGTGCTCGAACACCACACGCAGGGCCGGGAAGCGGTCCACCAGTTTGACAAGCTGCTGGTCGATAAAGGCTTTCTCACGGTCAAAAATGTCGACCTCGGCATGGGTGACCTCACCATGTACCAGCAGCAGCATGCCGACCTCGGCCATTGCTTCCAGCGCCGGATAGATGTTCTCCAGCGCGGTAACGCCAGACTGCGAGTTCGTCGTGGCACCGGCCGGATAAAGCTTGGCGGCAACCACCAGACCACTGGCGTGCGCCTGACGCACAATCTCCGGGGAGGTTTTGTCGGTCAGGTAGAGGACCATTAGCGGTTCAAAACGGGAGCCGGCCGGGCGTGCAGCCAAAATGCGTTCGCGGTACCCGGCGGCTTCCTCAGCGTCACGTACCGGGGGTACCAGGTTCGGCATGATGATGGCGCGGCCGAAGGCGCGAGCTGCATCCGGTACGGTGTGCTGCAGTACTGCGCCATCGCGCAGGTGAATATGCCAGTCGTCCGGGCGAATAAGCGTCAGGCGGTCGGTCATGCGTGGGGTTCCAGTCCAGATCAATGGCGCAATGCTAACCCAATCAACCCGGCTTTGACACTCCGAGGGCGCCTGTGCGCAAGGTTAGCCGGCAGATCAGTCGCTATGGGTGCGCCGTGCAGGGCCAGAATCCCGATTGAGGTGACGCCCGGCATTTTTTTGATTTGCAGGATAAAGTTTTTCCCGCACGCGCCGATGACACAGGCAATAGAAGCAGGCGCCCCGGTTTTCAGGGGGCGGCAATCGGAGAACCGTGTGACACGAATCCCTCTGGTCGTTCTGGCAGCGCTAACGTTTTCTGCCGAGGCAATGACCTTTCAGACCCGCATGGAAGACGTGCAATGGCAGGTCGAAGGGGATCAGTTTGCCTGCCGATTGACTCAGTCAGTCGCAGGATACGGTGAGGCGAGCTTTGTGCGGCGTGCCGGAGAGCATCCGCAATTCGAATTGACAGCCTGGGATAACCCGATGCGCCCCGGCCCGGCCCAGGTATTCAACGATCCGCCCCCCTGGCGCCCGGGAACGGCCGCCCAGTCGGTCGGGCAAATTGTGGTAGGCGCAGGTACCTATACCATGATGGCGCCCTATGAGCAGGCTGACCGCATGCTCGCCGGACTGGCCTCGGGCCTGCAGCCAACCATCATGCGTGGCAGCCAGGTAGGGGGCGATCCAGTCAGGGTGGTGATTTCCAGTGTGGGCTATCAAAAGGCGCGGCTGGACTTTCAACAGTGCATCAGCGGCCTGCTGCCGATCAGTGCGTCGCAGGCAGCCCAGAGCATCATCAGCTTTGGTGCCGGAGGCAGCAATCTGAGCGCCGACGCCAAAACCAGGCTCGACGCCATCCTGCAGTACATAAATGCCGATGAAAGCCTCAGTGGTATCATTCTCGACGGCCACTCGGATAATCAGGGCAACCGCCTGGACAACCGGGAACTGTCGCGCCAGCGCGCACTTGCCGTGCGGGACTACCTGACCGAGCAGGGCGTTGACGAAAACCTGTTTACAATGCGTTTTCATGGCGACAGCTATCCGGTCGCCAGTAATCGCACCGCCGAAGGTCGTGCAGCCAATCGCCGGGTAATGGTGCGGCTGCAGCACGACTGACGCGCAGCCCTTGGAACTGTTTTGCTCAATCGGCACAAGACCCGAAAGTCGAAGACCTCTCCCCTGTGAATCCTGCTGCTCTGGCGCTAGAATAGTCGCTTTCGTCCATTCCCTACGGGGTGGCGGTTCAGTCTTGCTTAAGGGAGCATGTAATGGCAGAAGTCAACAAAGTCGTCCTGGCCTATTCCGGCGGTCTGGATACCTCGGTCATCCTCAAATGGCTGCAGGAAACCTACAACTGCGAAGTGGTCACCTTCACCGCCGACCTCGGTCAGGGTGAGGAAGTGGAACCTGCACGCGCCAAGGCTCAGGCCATGGGCGTAAAGGAAATCTACATCGACGACCTGCGTGAAGAGTTTGTCCGCGACTTCGTGTTCCCGATGTTCCGTGCCAACACCGTCTATGAAGGCGAGTACCTGCTGGGTACCTCTATCGCCCGTCCGCTGATTGCCAAGCGGCTTATCGAAATTGCCAACGAAACCGGTGGTGACGCCATCTCCCACGGCGCTACCGGCAAAGGCAACGATCAGGTTCGTTTCGAGCTGGGTGCCTACGCGCTCAAGCCTGGCGTGAAAGTGATTGCTCCCTGGCGCGAATGGGATCTGCTGTCCCGCGAAAAATTGATGGATTATGCCGAGAAACACGGCATTCCGATCGAGCGCCATGGCAAGAAGAAGTCTCCCTACTCGATGGATGCCAACCTGCTGCACATCTCCTATGAAGGTGGCGTGCTGGAAGATACCTGGACCGAGCACGAGGAAGACATGTGGCGTTGGACTGTTTCCCCGGAGAACGCACCGGACCAGGCCACCTACATCGAACTGACCTACCGCAAGGGCGACATCGTCGCGATCGATGGCAAGGACATGACCCCGGCTGAGGTCCTGACCTACCTTAACAAGGTCGGTGGTGCCAATGGTATTGGTCGCCTGGATATCGTTGAGAACCGCTTCGTCGGCATGAAGTCCCGTGGCTGCTACGAGACCCCCGGCGGCACCATCATGCTGAAGGGCCACCGCGCTATCGAGTCCATCACACTGGACCGTGAAGTTGCGCACCTCAAAGACAGCCTGATGCCGAAGTATGCCGAGCTGATCTACAACGGTTTCTGGTGGAGCCCCGAGCGTGTGATGCTGCAACAGATGATCGATGCGTCCCAGTTGAACGTAAACGGTGTGGTTCGCCTGAAGCTGTACAAGGGCAACATCATGGTTGTTGGTCGCAAGTCTGATGACTCTCTGTTCGACGCCAACATCGCTACATTTGAGGACGACGCCGGTGCTTACGACCAGGCCGACGCCGCCGGCTTCATCAAACTGAACGCGTTGCGCATGCGCATCGCAGCCGGTAAAGGTCGCAAGCTGATCTGATCAGCATTCATTGTGACGACAAAACGCCCGGCGGAAGCAATTTCGCCGGGCGTTTTCGTTTATATGTTGCTAGCAGTGGTGGTAAACCGGTAGCTTTGGCTGCATCGACACGCAAGGGTAGCGATCATGCGAATTCTGCACACCATGCTCCGGGTCGGAGATCTTGAAAAGTCCGTGGCCTTCTACACCGAGGTACTGGGTATGACCCTGTTAAGGCGCAAGGACTATCCAGAAGGACGCTTTACCAACGTGTTTGTCGGCTACGGAAACGAGGCGGACCACGCGGTGCTGGAGCTGACCTGGAACTGGGACACCTCTTCCTACGATCTTGGATCGGGATACGGGAACATCGCGATTGAAGTTCAGGACGTCTATCTTGCCTGCGAACAGATTCGGCAGGCTGGAGGCAAGATCGTGCGCGAGGCCGGGCCAATGAAACACGGTACTCGGGTACTGGCCTTCGTTGAAGACCCGGATGGTTACCGAATTGAACTTCTGTCTGCCGTGGCATGAACTCGGAAGCTGATCTGGCTTTCGGGGAGGAGTGAGAATGGGGGCGGTGCTTGCAGCGATAGTGGTGTTAGTGCTGGTCGGATGGGGCGTCAGCGTCCACTACAGGCGTCGCCGTGAGCGCAAGGCCCTGCTCTCGGTCCTTGCCCAGATTCGTGTGCTGCGCCAACTTGTCGAGCAGGTGCAACGTCTCCGGGGACTCAGCTACGGGGTCATGTCCGGTGAGCGGAGCCTTGAAGCACGGCGCTGGTCGGTCCACCAGCAGGTCAATCAGTTGTTTGAAACCTGTCAACTCTATCAGCCCTCCCTCCACTGGCACGGCAGCTGGCACGATGCACTGGCGTGCTGGACTCAGCTCGAGGAGGGCAGGGACGAGCAGGATCCGGAGTCGATGCTTCTCATCCACAACGAGATGATACGTAATCTGCTGGCAACGGTGCAGGGCTTGGCTGAACGCCATGATCTGGTATGCCTCGGCCGGCTTGCGCCGCAGGCCGAGGGCCTGTGGCTGGAGTTATTGCGTAACACCGAGATCGTTGGTCAATCCCGGGCGATAGGTACCGGGATTGCGGCCAATCGCCAGAATCAGGCGGGCGCGCGGGCGAAGCTGGCGGCGTTGGCGGCGCAGCTTCGTGAGCAGTGCTATGCCGTGCTGGCACGGTTGGCCTCGGATCCGGAGCTGCGCTCATTGGTCGACCATCCGGTCAGGGCGGCGGAGGATGCGCTCGATGTACTGCTCGAACGCATCAGCGCTCTGCTTGACAGCCCTGAGCCGGGAATTGACTCAGCCGGCTACTTTCAGACGGCCACGCAGGCCTTGAGCGCGCAGTTATTACTGGTAGACATGCTACTTGCCCGGCTTGAAAGGCGAGCGCTCAGTTCCGACTGATACCGCGAATCTGGGCTGCCATATCGGCTGCATACAGATCGGTCATCCCGGCAATAAAATCCACTACCCGAAGATAGCTGCGATAGGGTGGCCAGTCCGCCTGCGGTATGGTGTGGCCCAGCAGATCGAGAATGCGCTGGTGCTTGAAGCTGAGGTTCTGACCGGCGTGCAGCTCGTTGACTGCGCCGCAGAAGGCATCCAGCAGTGTCTCCAGTGTGCTGTAGGCGCCGATTTCGTGCAGCGTCTTGCGTTTGTCCTGGAAGATGCGCTTGCGTGCCATCTGCTTGGCGTCGAGTACGCAGCGCCGTGCTGCGCCATGCATGTGCTCGACCAGATCACCCTCCAGATCACCCGCCAACAGCGTTGGTTGCTGCTCAATGAAGGCCTCCGCAGCAGCGTTGACCAGATGTTCTATCGCCTTGCCGCGCAGAATGGCCAGCCGGCGACGTTGGGAGTCCTGGGGGCCGAGTAGCCGGTAGGTTTCCGGCAGGTCGTCACCGACCAGATCGAGCAGGACTTGCTCAACTTCAGCGTAGGCAAGCAAATCCATTTCCAGCCCGTCTTCCAGGTCAATCAGGCCATAGCAGATATCGTCAGCGGCCTCGACCAGATACACCAGGGGGTGCCGACTGAAGCGCTGATCTCCCTGGGCGGGTAGCCCGAGCTTCTCGGCAATCTGCTTGAGCAGCGGGTATTCGGCCTGATAACAGCCGAACTTGTTTTTCTTGTAGCCAAGCGTATCGGCATGCCGTGCCGTCCAGGGATACTTGAGATAGGCGCCCAGGGTCGCGTAGGTCAGGCGCATGCCGCCTTCGGCCTGGTGGTATTCGATCTGGGTCAGCACCCTGAATCCCTGGGCGTTGCCTTCAAAGTGCAGGAAGTCATTGCGCTCGGCATCGCTCAAGGCATCGAGCAGACCTTGGTCGGCAGCCTGCCTGAACCAGTGACGTATGGCGTCTTCGCCGGAATGGCCATAGGGCGGGTTGCCAATGTCATGGGCCAGACACGCGGCCTGAACGATGACACCCAGATCTGCAGGCTGGCACCATTCCGGCAACTGCCCGCGCAGCATCTCGCCGACCCGCATGCCGAGCGACCTGCCCACACAGCCAACTTCAAGGCTATGGGTCAGGCGGGTATGGATATGATCGTTGCTGGAGACCGGATGAACCTGGGTTTTCTTGCCTAGCCGGCGGAAAGCCCCGGAGAAGATGACGCGGTCGTGGTCCTTGTGGAAGGGGGTGCGGCCCAATTCCTCATCGCTGGTGAAGGTTTTACCCAGCCGCTCGCGGCACAGTAGTGTTTCCCAATCCATAGAACTCTCCATAGGCAGTGCCCTGAGTATGTTGGATGGCGGCATCGCTGCCAAGCGTGGTCGGCAGAGAAGGGCAAACAGGGTAGAATGCCGGCTTTTCAGTTTCTGTGTGCAGCCAATGATTCAGCTCAATCTTTACGGCACCCTGGGGTGCCACCTGTGTGATGCCGCTCTTGCCGAGCTGGCGCCGCTGATGACGGATGTGCAGGTCAATCAGGTAGATATCGTCGACAGCAACGAGCTGATGGAACGCTACCAGCTGCGCATTCCGGTGCTGCAGCGCGTAGATAGCGGCGCCGAACTGGATTGGCCGTTCGATCTGGCCAGCCTGATGGCCTGGCTGGGTGACAGTCTGCGTGAGGAGGGCTGAGCGATGGCGATGCGTGTTGAGCCGTTCTGGAAGCGCAAAACCCTGGAGCAGCTGGATCAGGACGAGTGGGAGTCGCTGTGCGATGGCTGCGGCCTGTGCTGCCTGCAGAAGCTGGAAGATGAAGACGAACCGCAGGCGATTTACTACACCCGCATTGCCTGTAAGCTGCTCGACCTCAAGACCTGCCGCTGCAGCGATTACCCGAACCGTCGCCAATTCGTGCCGGACTGCATTCAGCTGACGCCGGGCAAGGCGCAGGATTTTGCCTGGTTGCCACCCAGTTGCGGCTATCGCCTGGTAGCCGAAGGTGAGGACCTGCCGCCGTGGCACCATCTGGTGTGCGGTGATCGCAATGCCGTTCATAAAGCGGGAATCTCCCAGTCCGGTCAGATGCTGGCTGAGGGCAGCGTGCCGGACGACGACTGGGAAGACCACATCATTTTCCGCGTCGGCTAGTTGTCGACCTCAAATTCGCGCAACTTGGTATACAGGTAGCGTACCTGGTCGTATTCGAACGGACTGTCCAGCGCGCCATAGCGGAAGGGTGTCTGGTAACGCAGATCAATCGCCCAAATGCCCCAGGTCGCCTGATAGTCGTTCATAACGTCCCGGCTGTGCATGTAGTTGACGTAATCCTCCAGCACCCAGTCTGCGGTTCGTCCGGTACCGTCGCGCAGGCTGGATGGCCCCAAAAACGGAAGAACCAGATAGGGGCCCGGTGGCACGCCCCAGACGCCGAGTGTCTGGCCGAAGTCTTCCTTCTGCCGGGGCAGTCCCATTTTTCCGGCTACATCAAATATCCCGGCCAGCCCGAAAATACTGTTGAACAGCAGGCGAGCGGTGGTCTGCCCGCTGCGCTTGAACTTACCCTGCAATAAGCTGTTTCCGAGATTAGGAATCTCACCCAGGTTATTGAAAATATTGGATACGCCAGTTCGAACTGGCCGCGGAGTGGCCCATGCATAGGTGCGTACAACGGGCAAATACACATAGCGATCGAATTGTGCGTTGAAACGATAGATGCGGCGGTTCAAGCCCTCGATTGGATCCTGCACATTGAGTGCACGCAGGCTGGAGCGTTCAAACTGGTAGCGATTTTCGCTTTCATCGATGTCCAGCTCCAGCAGCGGGTCACTGTACAGCGGCACTGTGTCGACCGGCTCGGCGGAGAGCGTTGGCGCGCTGATCAGGAAGGCCAGCAGGGGCAGATTGACTAACGGCTTCATTGCGAGCCTCCCTGCAAAAACTGCAGATACCGTCGGGCTACCGGCGCATAGTCCAGATTGCCCCCGTGACCACCCGACGGGTACAGAAAGGCGCGCTCGCCAAAGGTCTGCGCGAGAAAATGGTAATCGTCGCGGGTCAGGATCAGCTCACTGGCGTTACTGACCACGGCAACCTTCGCATTGCCGTGCAGAAACGCGCCCAGGTGTCTGAGGCTGGTCTGTTCAGCCATCTGTTGCAGGTCGCCGTCGGCGTTGCGGCTTTGCCAGGCCGGCAGCAATTGGGTTTCGACATAACAGCTGAAATCGCAGAACAGCGCGCGGCGAAGATAGGGTGTGAGTGATGTGCTGACCTTTAGACGTTGATCAGCCGGAGCGTAGCGCCCGCCACCATTGATCAGGTCGCTCATGAAGTTCAGATCGGCGGCTGCGAAACGAAATACGGCGCCAATCAGCATGGCCAGCTCCGCATCGGTCAGGGCTTGCGGTGAACTCTGAATTTCCTCGAAGAGACTGGCCTGAATATCACTGTTGCCGCGGCTGGCAAAGTGACGGGACAGTTTCTGAAAGATATGTTCGTAAAAACTGTCGTTGTCGCTGACGCCGGCAATACGGGTATAGGACAGCGCATCCAGCCGCCGAACCGAGGCATACAGATCCACTGGCGGGTTGAGCAGCAATACCCGCTGAAAATCGAACTGGCCCAGGTGCTCGTCCAGCTCGGCGACGAAGGCCGCATGCAGTGCGCCCAGGCTGAAACCGGCGAGTCGGTAGCTGGTGATTTCCAGATCGAGTTCATTGCGCGCCTTGGCCAGGGCCATGCTCATGGCGGTATGCAGATCCCGCGCATCGTCTGCAGCAATGCCCGGCATGCCGCTTCGCGAGGCGGCGGCAATAAAGTCGTGATTGGTAGGCGAGGACAGTACGATGACATGCATGCCAGCCTGCCAAAATAGCCGTTTGAGGTAATCCATGCGGCTGCTGTCGTAGCCGGAGCCGGTGCCGGCAATCAGAAAGATCAGCGGGGCGGGCTTATCGTGCCAGGCTACTCGATAGTGCAGATCGCGATACTGGGACAGTGCCGGCGGCAGGTGGCGCTCGGGCAGCACGCGAACCTTGAGGTCGACCTGCTGTACGTCTACTTCCGGGGGGACTGCAGCCTGCAGCCGTTCAGGAGTGCCTGCAACGGTTGCCATAAAGGGGTTGGACACCGGGTAGGCATAGGGCTCGGCTTGCACCGACAGAGGCAGGCAGGCAAGCAGGGCAGTGCAAAGGGCACGAATTCCGGGAAAGCGTAGCAAGCGGGTTCTCTTCCTGAGGGATTCAGGAGATTTAACCGCAAATCGGGGATAAAGTTCCGCTTTTTTCGACTCAGGCAGAGAGCGGAATCGGCAAGCGCGCCCGGCGAACATGCCGGCGGCGCTCCAGCCGATTCCAGAGTTTTTCATGGAAATAGAACGCCACGGTGTTGATGGCCGGCTCAATCAACGCGACCGCACCACCGATCATGATGCTGCCGGTCAGCAAATACACCACACCGAAGGCGATGGAAAAGTGCATGCAGGCGAAGGTGATGGTTTTGGTCATGGCAGTATCCCTGAACACGCTTAACAAGAATCATTAGTAGTGTTGTCAGGGTAGTCAGGGCCAAGCGATTAATGAATCGAATTTGTTTAATTGCGCTGATAGATATGAGCGATAGCTCTTGGCGAAAAAAAGCGCAGGGCAGGGCCTGCGCTTTCAGGGATGTCACTCAAAATCGAAGTCGCTAAGCTCCCTTTGCAGACGTCGCTCTTCCAGATAGTTGTCGATCAAGCGGCGCTTGGTCAGGCTACTTTTGGAAATGGGTGCGCTGTCGGTATCGGGGGTGTCATCGTCTTCGATGAACTCGTCGTCGTCCAGTTCGATATCTGATTTGGCTTGGCTCATGACTCAACTCCACGCTGAACATGTCATTTGCGCACCTTATAAACGCAGATACGAATTTGCGGAAATAGATTTTTTCAATTGAATTTAACGACGAAACGCAGTGTATTTTCACTGCGTTACCGGAGGCGGGATCGCGCTTGGGATTCAGTCGGATGTCTTGTGCTTGTAGTCGCACAAATCCTCTATACGACAGCTGCCGCACTGCGGCGTTCGCGCCTTGCAGACATAGCGACCGTGCAGGATCAGCCAGTGATGGGCGTCTACCAGAAACTCCTTGGGCACGTGCTTGAGAAGCTTCTTTTCGACCTCAAGCACGTTCTTGCCAGGTGCAATGCCGGTGCGATTGCTGACGCGGAAAATATGCGTGTCCACCGCCATGGTCGGCTGGCCAAAAGCGGTGTTGAGCACCACGTTGGCGGTCTTGCGGCCGACGCCGGGCAGGGCTTCGAGTGCCTCGCGTGTCTGCGGCACCTGGCTGTCGTGCTCTTCGATCAGAATCTTGCAGGCGGCAATGACGTTGCGGGCTTTGCTGTTGTACAGGCCGATGGTCTTGATGTACTCGCTCAGACCATCGACACCCAATGCATAGATGGCTTCCGGAGTATTGGCGACCGGGAACAGTTTGTCGGTCGCCTTGTTGACGCCAACGTCGGTCGCCTGCGCCGAAAGTGTTACCGCCACCAGCAACTCGAACGGCGTGCTGAATTTCAGCTCGGTAGTCGGATGAGGATTATCCTCGCGCAGCCGGCGGAAGATTTCGTAGCGCTTTTCCTTGTTCATCGCGTCGCCTGTTTCAGCTGATGGTGCCGGTGACACGCACCCGCTTGCTGCCTGCCGCGGCCGGTTTGGCTTCACGAGCTGCGGCGCGTTCCTTGACCTTGGCGTCGATCAGATTCTTCAGGGCGATCAGCAGGCCCATGAAGACGAACGCACCGGGCGGCAGGATGACGAACAGCACGTCCTTGTAGTTGGGGAATACCACCAGCTTCCAATCTGCGGCAGTCGGGCCGAGCAGCAGGTCCATGCCGGCAAACAGCGTGCCGTGGCCGACCAGCTCGCGCAGGCCGCCCAGCACGATCAGCACCAGGGTAAAGCCCAGGCCCATCATGAAACCGTCGACCAGCGAGGGCAGCAGCGGATTCTTCGAGGCGAAAGCGTCGGCACGACCAAGGATCACGCAGTTGGTGACGATCAACGGGATAAAAATGCCGAGGATCTGGTACAGCTCATAGGTAAAGGCCTGCATCAGCAGTTCGATACAGGTGGTCAGAGCGGCGATGATCATGACGAAGGCGGGCAGGCGCACAGCGTCGGTCACGGCGCTGCGAATCAGCGACACGGCAAGGTTGGAGCCGGCCAGCACCAGGATGGTCGCCAGACCCAGACCAAGTGCGTTGACCACCGAGCTGCTGACACCCAGCAGCGGGCAGAGACCGAGCAGTTGAACCAGACCGGGGTTGTTGTGCCAAAGACCGTCAGCGGTGATCTCGGAGAGCGTCTTGGTCGCCATGGATTACTCCTCGTCCAGCTGCAGAAGGCTGGCCCGGTGTGCGTCGAAATAGGTAAGTGCCTGATAGACCGCCTTGACGACGGCCCGCGGGGTAATGGTTGCGCCGGTAAACTGGTCAAACTCGCCGCCATCCTTCTTTACCGCCCATTGTTCGGGCACCGGCATGCTCAGACTCTTGCCGTTGAAGTCCAGCACCCACTGGCTTTTTGCGGTCTCAATCTTGTCTCCCAGACCGGGGGTTTCACGGTGATTGACACTGCGCACCCCGGCGATACTGCCATCGGCATTGATGCCGACCAGCAGGTCAATGCGGCCACTGTAGCCGTCAGGGGCGACGACCGGCAGGATCACGGCGCTGACTGCGCCGTCGTTGCGTGCGCGGTAGGCATCTTTCGCGGCGGTCAGACTCAGGTACTGACGGTCGTCGATGGCAAAATTGTCGGCCAGCAGATCGTTGTCGTGCCGGTCGTGGGGAATGATCTCGTTCAGCGCGCTGAGCTGAACCCGGCGCTGGGCTTCGTCAATGCGCTC
Source organism: Halopseudomonas sp. L-58 (assembly GCF_056859475.1). Classification (NCBI taxonomy): domain Bacteria; kingdom Pseudomonadati; phylum Pseudomonadota; class Gammaproteobacteria; order Pseudomonadales; family Pseudomonadaceae; genus Halopseudomonas; species Halopseudomonas sp. L-58. Next base: position 21,895 of record NZ_JBSXON010000034.1, on the reverse strand, counting down.
CGCTGTGCCTTGCTGGGTGACCGCAATCATGCCCACGGTCGCCATGGCGAACAGGCCCAGAATCAGGCTGTTGCGCAGGATCGAGCTGCTGGTACTGGTAGGATTTTCCATGGCTCAGTCCGTCTTGCCCATACCGCGTTTGGCCTTGCTGTGGCCATAGGTGCGCGGCGTGCTGTAGTAGTCAATGGTCGGTGCAGTCAGATTCATCAGCAACACCGCAAACGCCACCGCGTCGGGGTAGCCGCCCCAGGCGCGAATCACGTAGACCAGAATACCCACGCCGGCACCGAAGATCAGGCGACCTTGCTTGCTGGTGGCACCGGACACCGGATCGGTGATGATGAAGAAAGCGCCGAGCATGGTGGCACCGCTGAACAGATGGAACAGCGGCGAGCCGTTTGAATCCGATCCGCTGCCATTCCAGAACAGCAGGCTCATCACCGCCAGTGCCGCCAGCATGCCAACCGGGGCATGCCAGCTGTAAACGCGCTTGTAGAGCAGTACCAGCCCACCGAGCAGGTAGGCAAGGTTGACCCACTCCCAGCCGTAACCGGCAAACTGGCCGAACGCCGGGCTGGTGGCCTGCAACTCGGTCATGGTTAGACTGTTGTTGGTCTTGACCACGTCCAGCGCGGTAGCCAGCGTCCAGCCGTCGATCTCGCTGCTGACCGGCAGGAAGATTCTGCTCAGGCCGTCCAGTAGACCAAGGGTGGCGTGAACGTCGGGCACTACTGCTTCAATGCCGCGCCAGGCTGGCCAGCTGGTCATCTCTACCGGGAAGGAAATCAGCACTACTACGTAGCCCAGCATCGCCGGGTTGAACGGGTTCTGACCCAGGCCGCCATAGAGCTGCTTGCCAAAAACGATCGCGAAGCTGACCGCAATCAGGGTCAGCCACCAGGGGGCGTAGGGCGGCAGCGCCAAGGCCAGAAGCCAGGCGGTTACCAGCGCACTGCCGTCACGCAGGTAAAATCCGATCGGTCGCTTGCGAATCGCCAGGATGAGTGCTTCGACCAGCAGGGCGATTGCACTGGCGTAGAGCATGTTGATCAGGGTGCCGAAACCGTAGAACCAGGTCAGCACCAGGATGCCGGGCAACGTCGCACCCAGTACCCAGAGCATGATGGTCTGGGTGTGGTTGTTGCCCTTGGCGTGTGGCGAAGTCATGCGAACCAGCGCCATCAGTTGGTCTCCTTGCTGGCCATATAGTCGGCGAAGGCCTTGGCGGCGATGTCGAGCGCTGCCCGGCGGGTGGCCAGTTCCTGTTCAGCGGCTGCTGTATCAGCCCCCGCTTCGGTCGCGTCTTTGAGCTCACGTTCGGCGCGCTTGAAGTCGGCCTTGATGGTGGCCAGATTGGTTTTCAGCTCACGCAGTTGCTCATCAACGGGCTTCTTGTCGACACGCTGGCGTTCTGGAGGCGGAATGGGGCTGCTGTTTTCCGCTTCATGCAGTGCTTTCTCAGCCGCACTGAGCGCCTGCTGCCGGGTTGCGAGCTGCGCTTGCAGGTCAGCATCCTCCGGCGACTCTGCGAGCGCGCGTTCGGTCTTCCTGGTGGCAGCGCGGGCCATGGCCAGATCGAGCTTGGCTTGCTTGAGCTTCTCATCGACCGGCTTTTTTGCCGCCGCAGTCGTCGGTACGCGTGCTTCGGCTGCCTCTGCCTGCTCGCGCAATTTGGCAATTTCGGCTTGCTGTTCGTCGCTGGGGCTGTCGCCAGCCGCACGTTCGGCCTTTTTGAGCGCGGCGCGCAGCATGGCGGCTTCGATCTTCAGTTTCTTGGCGTCGTCTTCACCGGCTGCCTGTGGCGCAGGCGCGGCTGGCTGGCTGCTGACTTCACCCTGAGCTTTGTCGAAGGCCTCCTGCGCCTCGCGCGCAGCCTGTTCCAGCTGCGGGATCTGCGCCTGCAGGTCTGCATTATCCGGGTTGGCGGTCAGCTGCTTCTGGGCCTTTTTCAGCGCCATCTGGGCGGTTGCCGCAGCGATCTTCAGCTGCTTCTGCTCCGGCGTCAGGCCGCCGGCCTTCGGCGCAGGCGCGTCGGCAGCAGGTACTGCGGCGTCGGAATCGGCCTGTTTGGCCGCTTCTGCTTCTTTGGCGGCCTTGAGGCGGGCGGCTTTTTCGGCACGGGCGATACGGTCGCGTTCCTTCTGCTCGGCCTCGCGCTGCAGGCGTTCCTGGCGGTGCTCGAAGCGCTGCCGTGAGTGGTCGGCCTTGTGCTGCTGAAGGTCGAGTGCGCGAATCTCTGACTTGGCCGCGCGGTAGTACTGCACCAGCGGAATACTGCTGGGGCAGACGTATGAGCAGGCGCCGCATTCGATACAGTCAAACAGGTTCTGGCGCTTGAGCTGGTCGTAGTCCTTGCCCAGGGCAAAGAAGTGCAGCTGTTGCGGCAGCAGGCTGGCCGGACAGGCTTCAGCACACAAGCCACAGCGGATGCACGGCTGGGCGGGTGGCGGTGGCGGCAGTTCAGCCTTGCTGCCGGCCAGTAGGCAGTTGGTGGTCTTGACGATGGGCGCGTCCATGCTCTGCAGGGTAAAGCCCATCATCGGCCCGCCCATGACCAGTCGATAGAGTTTTTCGGGCTGCAGGCCGGCAAAGGTCAGCAGGTCACGTATCGGCGTACCGATCAGCACTTCAACATTGGTCGGGTGGCTCAGGGCATCGCCGGTCAGAGTGGTGATGCGCTTGATCAGTGGCTGGCCCAGAACTACCGCGTCGTGGATCGCCAGCAAGGTGCCGACGTTCTGGCAGACCATGCCGAGATCGGCTGGCAGGCCGCCACTGGGTACTTCCTTGCCGGTCAGGATCTGGATCAGCTGCTTTTCACCGCCGGACGGGTACTTGGTGGGAAAGACCACGACCTGCATGGGGCGCTCGCCAACGGCGGCGCGCATGGCTTCGATCGCTTCGGGCTTGTTGTCCTCGATGCCGATCAGAACCTGCTCCGGGCGCAGGATGTGCATCAGCACTTCGATGCCGCTGACGATCTGCTCGGCGCGGTAACGCATGGCGCTGTCGTCAGCGGTGATGTAGGGCTCGCACTCGGTGCCGTTGATAATCAGCGTGTGGATCTTCTGCTCGGGGCGTGCCTTGAGCTTTACGGCAGTCGGGAACCCGGCGCCGCCCAGGCCGCTGATACCGGCCGCGCGGATGATGTCGAGCAGCGCAGCGGGCTCAAGTGCACGGAAGTCGCTGATCGGATCCAGTTCACACCAGCGGTCTTCACCATCAGCCTCAATGCGGATGGCCCATTCTTCCAGGCCGGAGGCATGCGGATAGGCTGCAGGGCCAATGGCGGTGACGGTGCCGGATGTCGGCGCGTGCAGCGGACAACTGACAAAGCCGCTTGCCTCCGCGATCAGTTGGCCCTTGAGTACCTTGTCGCCCACGGCGACGCAGGGCTCGGCGCGGGCACCAATGTGCTGCTGCAGCGGCACGATCAGCTCGCGCGGCAGCGGCGGGGTTTCGATGCCATGGCCGAGCGATTGCAGCTTGTTTTCTTGCGGGTGAATGCCGCCGGGGATGTCCCAGATTCGAATAGGGCTGGCTGCGGTCATCAGGCGGCCCCTCGGTTGGCGTCGGTAGCAATCAGGGCTGAACTGGGCAGCGGAAAATCCCACTTCCAGTTCTGCGGTGTGGTCGGCAGGGGCAGCATGTCGATACAGTCAACCGGGCAGGGTTCTACACAAAGGTCGCAGCCGGTGCACTCGTCAACAATCACGGTGTGCATCTGTTTGGCAGCGCCAAGAATGGCATCGACCGGGCAGGCCTGAATGCACTTGGTGCAGCCGATGCATTCGGCCTCGCGGATATAGGCAACCATGCGCGGCTTTTCTTCGCCGTGCTCGGCGTCCAGCGGCAGCGCCTCGACATCAAGCAGGTCAGCCAGCGCCTGAATGGTGGATTCGCCGCCGGGCGGGCACTTGTTGATCGGCTCGCCGTTGGCAATGCCTTCGGCGTAGGGGCGGCAACCCGGGTGGCCGCATTGGCCGCATTGGGTTTGTGGCAGCAGGTTGTTGATCTGGTCAACGATGGGGTCGCCGTCAACCTTGAAGCGAACGGCGGCAAAGCCGAGCACGGCACCGAAAATCAGCGCCAGCCCCAGCAGGACGACAATGGCAGTAATGATCATCGACATGCTTACAACCTTATCAAGCCGGTGAAGCCCATGAATGCCAGCGACATCAGGCCCGCGGTGATCATGCCGATGGCGGCACCGCGGAACGGCGTCGGGACGTCGGCAATGGCGATGCGCTCACGCAAACCGGCGAACAGGATCAGGATCAGCGAGAAGCCGATAGCCGCGCCCAGGCCGTAGGTAGCGGATTTCATGAAGGTCTGTTCGGCGCGGTTGGTGTTCAGGAGGGCGACGCCCAGTACCGCGCAGTTGGTGGTAATCAGCGGCAGAAAGATTCCCAGCACCCGGTACAGCAGCGGGCTGGTCTTGTGGACCACCATTTCGGTGAACTGCACGACTACCGCGATCACCAGAATAAACGAAATGGTACGCAGAAACTGCAGATCCAGCGGCACCAGAATGTACTGGAAGGTCAGATAACTGAGGATCGAGGCCAGCGTGAGCACGAAGGTGGTCGCGGCGGACATGCCGATCGCGGTTTCCAGCTTCCCGGAAACACCCATGAACGGACACAGCCCGAGGAACTGCACCAGAACGAAGTTATTGACCAGTATGGTACTGACCAGAATAAGGGCAAATTCAGCCATGTAACCCAACCCCATGTGTGGTCCGGCGTGGTGCAGCTCTTCTGGCTGCTCGGCCGGTCCCGGCTAATCGGGCGGCACAGCCGCCCGGCGATTGCTCTACCGCTTACTTGACCCGCTGGCCCGGCTTGGCGCCTTGATCCGGGCTGAGCAGGAAGATCTCTTCACCGCCCGGTCCTGCTGCCAGCACCATGCCCTCGGAAACACCGAACTTCATCTTGCGCGGTGCCAGGTTGGCAACGTACAGGGTCAGACGGCCTTCGAGCTTGCTCGGGTCCGGGTAGGCGCTCTTGATGCCGGAGAACACATTGCGCTTGGCATCACCGATATCGAGGCTCAGACGAAGCAGTTTGTCGGCACCTTCAACGAACTCGCACTTCTCGATCAACGCCACGCGCAGGTCGACGGCGGCAAAGGCGTCGAAGTTGATTTCCTCGGCCAGCGGCTCCTTGACCAGCTCGCCGTTACCCGCCGGGGCTGTGCTCTCGGCTGCGGCCAGATCTTCCTTGGAGGCATCGATCATGGCGTCGATCTTCGCCGGCTCGATACGGGCCAGCAGCGGCTTGAACGCGTTCAGCTGATGGTTGGTCAGCAGCGCCTTGTGATCGTCCCAGCGCAGTGGCGCAACATTGAGGAATGCCTCTGCGTCGGCCGCCAGCGTCGGCAACACCGGCTTGAGGAAGATCACCAGCTGGCGGAACAGGTTGATGCCAAGGGCACAGATGGCCTGGACCTCGTCTTGTTTGCCTTCCTGCTTGTTCAATGCCCACGGTGCCTTGTCGGCAATCCAGGCGTTAGCCTTGTCGGCCAGCGCCATGATTTCGCGCATGGCGCGGGAGAAGTCACGCTTCTCGTAGGCGTCGGCGATGCTCGGTGCCGCGTCGACAAAGGCGCTGCTCAGCTCGGGTGCCGGGTTGGCCTCGACCATGACGCCGCCGTTGCCCTTGTGGATGAAGCCGGCGCAGCGGCTGGCGATGTTGACTACCTTGCCGACCAGGTCCGAGTTGACCTTCTGCACGAAGTCTTCCAGGTTCAGGTCGAGGTCTTCCACGCCACGGCCGAGTTTCGCCGCGTAGTAGTAGCGCAGATACTCGGGGTTCAGATGATCCAGATAGGTGCGCGCCTTGATAAAGGTGCCGCGCGACTTGGACATCTTCTGGCCGTTGACCGTCAGGTAGCCGTGTACGTTGACCGCAGTCGGCTTGCGGAAGCCTGCACCTTCCAGCATCGCCGGCCAGAACAGGGTGTGGAAGTTGACGATATCCTTGCCGATGAAGTGGTACAGCTCGGCGCTGGAGTCCGCATTCCAGAAACCATCGAAGCTCAGCTCGGGGCGGCGGCTGCAGAGGTTCTTGAAGCTGGCCATGTAACCGATTGGTGCGTCCAGCCAGACGTAGAAGTACTTGCCGGGCTCGCCTGGAATCTCGAAGCCGAAGTAGGGCGCGTCACGGCTGATGTCCCATTCCTGCAGGCCGCTGTCGAGCCATTCGGCGATCTTGTTGGCGACCGCGTCCTGCAGGGCACCGCTGCGGGTCCACTGCTTGAGCATGTCGGTGAAGTCCTGCAGGCGGAAGAAGAAATGCTTGGAATCCTTCAGTACCGGGGTAGCGCCGGAAATGGCCGAGCGCGGGTCTTTAAGTTCGGTCGGCTCGTAGGTGGCACCGCATTTTTCGCAGTTGTCGCCATACTGATCCTCGGCCGCACACTTGGGACAGGTGCCCTTGATGAACCGGTCAGCCAGGAACATGCCCTTTTCCGGATCGTAGTACTGGGTCACCGAGCGGGTGCTGATGTGGCCAGCCTCTTTCAGTCGGGTGTAAATCAGTTCGGACAGCTCCCGGTTCTCCTCCGAGTGGGTGGAGTAGAAGTTGTCGAAGTTGACCAGAAAGTCCGCGAAGTCGGCCGAGTGCTCGGCGTGGACGTTGGCGATCAGCTGTTCGGAGGTGATGCCTTCCTTCTCGGCGCGCAGCATGATGGCGGAGCCGTGCGCGTCGTCAGCACAGACGTACACGGCCTGGTGACCGCGCAGCTTCTGGAAGCGAACCCAAATGTCGGTCTGAATGTACTCCAGCATGTGCCCAAGGTGGATTGAACCATTGGCATAGGGCAGGGCGCTGGTAACGAGGATCTGACGAGTCGCGGCGATATCGGACATGGGCGTTTGGGATACTTTGCGGTTGAACGTGAAAGGGCTGGGATGATAGCAGAAGGGGCGCAGTGAAGGGAGTCTTGGCACGAACCCGGGAGCGCCTGCGCAGTCAGCTGCGGCGTAATTTGCCTTTGCAACTGTATCTTGCCGAGACGATTGGCACCGGCGTATAAGGGCGCCTGCAAGGAGGCAACATGCCAAATACACCCGTTTCACCTTCTCCCGAGTATCCACATGCTGGCCGCCGCGAATGGCTGGGCCTTGCGGTACTTGTGCTTCCCACGTTGCTGCTGGCTCTGGATATGACCGTGCTGCATCTGGCGGCTCCCCACCTGAGCGCCGATCTGGAGCCGTCCAGTTCCGAGCTGCTATGGATCCTCGATATTTACGGTTTCATGGTGGCAGGTTTCCTGATCACCATGGGAACACTGGGTGACCGGATCGGCCGGCGTCGCCTGTTGCTCATTGGCGCCACGGCGTTCGGACTGGCCTCCCAGGCTGCAGCCTTTGCCCATAGTTCAATGATGCTGATTGCCACCCGTGCGCTGCTCGGTGTTGCCGGGGCGACGCTGATGCCATCAACCCTTGCCCTCATTCGCAACATGTTTCACGTCGAGCACGAACGCACCCTGGCGATAACCATCTGGATGACCGGCTTTATTGTCGGCAGTGCTATCGGCCCGCTGGTTGGCGGCGTCATGCTGGCGTTCTTCTGGTGGGGCTCGGTGTTTCTGCTGGCTGTACCGGTAATGGTGCTGTTGCTGCTGGTCGGTCCCTGGCTGTTGCCGGAGTTTCGTGACGAGCAGGCCGGGCGTCTGGATCTGACCAGCGCGTTGCTGTGCATCTGTGCGGTGTTGTTGTTGATCTTTGGCATCAAGGACAGCGCCCGTGATGGACTCAATCTGCTGGCCAGCAGCGCTCTGCTGGCCGGTTTGCTGGTTGGCACCCTGTTTGTTCGCCGGCAGCGTCGGCTTGCCGAGCCGATGTTCGACCTCGCGCTGTTTCGTCAACCCGCGTTCAGTGTGTCCGTCGCGGCAATGATGCTGTGCATTCTGGCGTTGTCAGGGGCCTGGCTGCTGATTTTCCAGTATCTGCAGGGGGCACTGGGCATGACGCCGCTGCAGGCAGGGCTGGTCATGCTGCCGTCGGCGCTGTTGCAGACCGCAGCATCCCTGCTGGTGCCGCGCATGGCCCGCTGGCTTGCTCCGCGGGTGCTGATCAGTGGTGGCTTGCTGGTTGCTGTTGCCGGGTTTGTTGCGTTGCTGCTGATCGGCCGTTATCCAGGGCCGGGACTGGTGGTGCTGGCCACGGTGTTGCTGGGCATCGGCATCATGCCGATGATGATTCTGGGGACCGATCTGGTGATCGGCTCGGCACCACCGGAGAAAACCGGCGCGGCTGCAGCAACCTCCGAAACCGCAACCGAGATGGGCATGGCGCTGGGTATCGCGGTGATCGGCAGCATTGGTGCGGCCGTATATCGTTATCGCATGCTGGAGTTGATGCCGCCTGGATTGAGGGACCACCAGCTTGAAGTCGCCAGCGATACGGTTGGCGGCGCGCTCGGGCTGGCTTCCCATTTGCCGGACGCGCTGGCCGCGGCGGTCATGTCTGCCGTGCAGGTCAGCTTCACCCAGGCACTGCAGACCAACGCATTGATAGGCGCCGTGGTAATGCTGGGCGCCGCCTGGTTGACGGGGCGTTATCTCGCGGCAGTAAGGCCCGGTCACTGAGCCTGTTGCGCAGGTAGCTGCGCAGCAGGCCGGTGGAAATTGCCCAATTTCAGGATTGGAGCGCGGCCCTGATTCGAGAACCGTTGTGAGGTTTGCTTCATAAGGTAATGATATAAATCGATTTAAATTACCTGGCGTGGCTTTTGTAGGTGTTCCTGAACCCGGCATCTCCGGGATCACTGACACACGCAAGGAGCACAGATGCCAACCCCAGCCTATCTCACCATTGAAGGCACCAAGCAGGGCCTGATCACCGCTGGCACGTTCACTGAAGATTCGGTCGGTAACATTTTTCAGGAAGGGCACGAAGATCAGGTGCTGGTGCAGGGCTTCAATCATCAGGTCATTATTCCGCGCGACCCGCAGTCGGGTCAGCCGACGGGGCAACGGGTGCACAAACCGCTGATGATTACCAAGGTGTTCGACAAGTCCTCACCGCTGATTTTCAGCGCCCTGACCTCGGGTGAACGGCTGTCTCGCTGCCGTCTAGAGTGGTATCGCACCTCGGCTACCGGCACCCAGGAGCACTATTTCACCATCGAACTGCAGGATGCAATCATCGTGGATGTGCAGTCGCACATGCCTAACTGCCAGGATCCGAGCAAAGCCCACTTCACTCACCTTGAGGATGTTTATTTCACCTATCGCAAGATTGTCTGGACCCATGAGGTGTCCGGTACGTCGGGGTCGGACGACTGGCGTAGCCCTCTCGCTGCGTGAATCCAGGCTGCCGCCTCTTCTGAAACGGGGAGGCGGTATTGGCGAGACAAACTCCCATCTTGTCTGCCTTCTGTGACGCTGGCAGTATCCGTTGCAGGAAGAACGAACAATAAACCCGGGAGCCCCAATGAAATCTGCCTCAGCCTATCGCCTGTATGGTGCCTCGCATTCGCTGTATACCGGCAAGGCCCGTTGTTATCTGCGTAACCAGGGGCTGCCCTATATCGAGGTGCCAACCTGGCATCCCGACTTCGCAAACCGCATCCTGCCGCAAATAGGCAGAGGCATTATCCCGGTGCTGGAAACGCCTGATGGCGCGGTGATTCAGGACACCATTGATATCATCGATCATCTGGAGGCGCAGGGCGTGCCATGGCCGGCCTACCCGCAAACACCGCTGCAGCGCATTGTTGCGATTATCATCGAGTACTACGGTGGTCAGGCGATGCTCAAGCATGCGATGCACTATCGCTGGTCCTATCGGGCAGAGCAGGAGGCATTCCTGCGTTGTGCCTTTACGCTTGGTTCCGGGCCGAAAATGGCCGAGCAGATCATGGGGCGGATGAACTCATACCTGCCGAGACTGGGCGTCAACGCCAAAAGCATTCCTTTGATTGAAGCGTCGTTTCTGCAGTTGCTTGATCACCTGGAGCAGCACTTTGCCGAATGGCCGTATCTGCTGGGCACACAACCGTCGATCGCCGATTACGGCCTGATCGGGCCTATGTTTGCGCACCTTGGCCGTGATCCGGTGCCTCTGGCCATCATGCAGCAGCGCGCTCCCAGAGTTCACCGCTGGGTCGAACGCATGACGGCGCCGGGGCTCGATGTCGTCGAGTATGCGCAAGCCGAACCGGGGTTTCCCGCCGGTGATGCATTGCCTCCCACTCTGATCCCGGTGCTTGAACATATTGCCGAGGACATCTTCCCTGAGCTGACCGACAAACTGGCATACCTTGACGCCTGGGTTGCCGAACTGAAACCGGCCAGTGGCACGCCGGTGACGGAGAAGCCGCAGATTCGGCAAGTCGGCATGGTGCAAACCTGCTTTCGCGGGGCGCCGATAGAGGTCGGTGTAGAGCCATATCTGCTGTATGTACTGCAACGCGCGTCCGATACCTTGCGGGCACTGCCCTTAGCCGAACGCGGCGCTGTTCAGGCGCAGCTGGCGGAGCTGGGGCTGGCAGATGCGGTGAGTTTTGGTCGCACTTGGAGGGTAGGGCGGCGGCGTAATATCGAGGTTTGGGAAGTGCCAGCGACAGTCTAGTGTGCTGTCGCCAGCCGATTGCGCACGCCGCGCAGTCGGCGCGGCTCGGGGTTTGCTTCGCGCCATTCCAGATAGGCGCTATCCAGCGCCTCGGCGATTTCCTCAGCCTGCGGATTGCGCTTTGAAATCACGTATACCAGTGGCCATTCATCCAGTTGATCACAGCGCGCACCATGCAGTGGATAGTCAGCCAGTGCTTCCTGCATCGGGTGGCCATAGCTGATCAGGTATTGAGCGCGGCCGCGCAGCAGAATTTCCATCGCTGCGGTGTGGTCCGGAGCAACAATCGGGTGGTAATGGTTTTCAGAGATCACCCGGTTGAGCTGCTCGCGATAGGTGTAGCCGCGAATCAGCACCAGATCGTGGTTGGCAAGGTCCTGGTAGTGGCTGATCCGCGGCGTGCCCTGCAGTGCGAATGCGCAGAGTTTTACTCGCACCCCCAGAGAGCTGGATTCAACAGTGAAGTCCTGCAGGGCAGGCACCTGCGGTGAGCCGGGCCATAAGTCAATGTCGCCAGTGTCCAGGCTGCGGTAGATCCGATTGATCGGATAGGACTTCCAATTCACCCGATACCCGCTTGCCGCGGCCAACTCGTTGGTCAGCTCAATGATTGACCCCCGAGCATGCCCCTGTTCGTCGGTGTAGGCAATCGGCGGGAATTGGATGTAACCCGCTGTCAGTACCGGCAAGTCCTGGTCATTAGCAATGGCAGAGGTCGTAGGAGCGAGCAGCAGACTGGCGACAGCAATACGCATCCACAGACCGGGCGTTTTATGCATGTTCATTTTTATTGTCTTTTGTTGTCACAAACGCGCAGGTGTTGATGAAAGGTAACCAGTGAGGGCGCCACAGTCCAGTGATTAGCCCGAATGGGTTAGACGGCAGGCAGGGGGACATTGATAGCCCGGCAGTGTGAGCGCACCACCGGGCGTGCAGTCAGACAAGCGGCTTTACCGAGTCGAGGATAGAACTGAGGTACGGCTTGTTGGCGTCGATTTCAGCGCGACTCAGGCCGTTCATCTCGTAGGGGAACACCAGCCAGTCTTCGGTGGTGTGCAGGCAGAAGTCAGGTTGCAAGTCTGTTTTTGCGGCGCCGGCACGCTTATAAAGCGTTGCAATGCGGGTGTCGATTGGCATGTTGCGCTTGAGCTGGCCTTTCAGCTTGCCGATTACGGCTTGAACGCTGTGCCCTGTACCAAATGCATCATCAACGATCAGCAGGCGGTCTTCCCTGTTCAGGTTGTCGAGCAGATAGTGGGTGCCGTGTACGCGGATTTCCGCTTCCGGTGCGGCGACCATCGCGTCGTAATGGTCCATGCCGCGGTAGGAGGTGCGCAGCGCAATGTGGTCGGTTTTTACCCCGAGCGTCTGCAGGCATTCCTGTACGTAGATGCCGACGGTGCTGCCACCGCGCCAGAGGCCAACGATGAAGTTGGGGCGAAAGCCGCTCTCAAATACCTGGACGCCCAGGCGAAAGGCGTCTTCGATGAGCTGGTTTTCATCAAGGAAACGGCGATTGCGCGGCCTTTGTTGCGTGGAATTGGATTGGTTCATGGCTTGCAAGGCGGCTCCCTCTGGTGTGATCATGTCGCGATTCTGGAGAAGCTTACGGTCTTATGGCTGAGAAACAATACCTTAGTGCACAAAGTCTGCTCGAAGACGCGTTCAGTCTGGCCGCGCAGATCCTCAATTCCGGCTTTCGTCCGACCTTCATGATAGCGGTCTGGCGAGGTGGCGTGCCTATGGGTATCGCTGTCCAGGAGTTCCTCGACTATCACGGCGTTCATACCGACAACATCGCGATTCGCACATCCTCCTATCATGGCATTGATCAGCAGAGCAAAGAGATCCGGGTTCACGGCCTCAACTACCTGGTCAAGCATGTGACCCACGAGGACTCTTTGCTGATCGTTGATGACGTGTTTGATACCGGGCGCTCGCTCGAAGCGATAATCAACGAGCTGCGTAACAAGGCACGTTTGAACGCGCCCAATGATATCCGTGTTGCTGTTCCGTACTACAAACCCAGCCGCAATGAGCTGGACTGGGAGCCGCATTACTATCTGCACAGCACTGACGCCTGGCTCAAGTACCCGCACTCGCTGGAAGGCTTGAGTGCTGAAGAGATCAAGACTAACCGTCCTGCCCTGTACGAAATTCTCCAGCCGCATCTGTCCTCGCTCTGAGGAGCCTGTAACCAGCCGTCGCCGGCCCCATGGCGGCGCGGCTGATACATAGCCCATAACATCTTCTTATTGCCTGTCTCCGGGTGCCGCGATACCCTGTGGCACGGTTTTGCCTGACCTTTTGCTCTGGCTTGTATACATTGCGTATAACTTTTGATAGCTTTTTTGTGTAGTTGCACTAGCACTCCCTGCCAAGACGCTCACCTAAAAATGCATCATAGTGCTTTGTAATTGTTAATTTTTCGCAAATTAATCGATTCCTGTCTATTTCTCATCCGCAGAGCCTTCTTGCATGTTTAACAGAAATCTTAAATATTTGTACAAGAATCAGAGCCGCGATCTGGCAGAGCAAAAAGCGCAAATCAGCGCATTGAAAACCCACATGGCTTGCCTTGAATGTACGCCGGATGGCCAGATTATTGATGCAAATACGGCAATGCTGACGTTACTGGGCTACTCCCGCGAACGTTTGATTGGTCAGTCACACGACCATTTGTGCGACGCCAAGGAGCGGTCTGACGGCGCGAGGCATGTGTTCTGGACTGCTCTGGCACAGGGCAGGTCCTGCGCCGGGACCTACCGTCGACTGGGTGCCCGAGGCCAGCCCCTCTGGCTCGAAGCCACCTATGTTCCGGTGCCGGATGCGAGCGGCACAATCAGCAAGGTCGTTATGCTGGCAAGTGATGTGACGGCCGAACACGCAGCCCGACTGGAGCAGAAGGCGTTATTGACTGCGCTGGACAAGTCACTGGCGGTGATCGAATTTTCCCCAAATGGCGAGATCATCACCGCCAACCGCAACTTCCTGTCGGCAGTGGGTTATTCGCTGCAACAGATCATTGGAAAGCACCACCGGATGTTCTGCAAGGAGGCGTTTATTCGTCAGCATCCGGAGTTCTGGGCGGAACTGGGGCGTGGCGAGTTCAAGTCGGGTCAGTTTGACCGGCTGGACAGTCAGGGCCGGACTATCTGGCTGGAAGCGACCTACAACCCCATTGTGGATGACCAGGGTAATGTCCTGAAGGTGGTCAAGTTTGCCACCGATATCACCGACAGGATCGAGCAGGCTCAGGCCGTACGTCAGGCAGCAGAGGTTGCGAACAGTACCTCCGAGGAAACAGCCGCCATCGCGCAGCAGGGGATGGCATCGCTGCAGGCGGCTGTTGATACCTCGGCACGCATCGCCGCTCAGATGGCAGACGCCAGCGAGTTGATTGCGCACCTCAATGCGCAGTCCAAAAATATCGAAGAGATCGTGGCAACCATTTCGGCCATTGCCGACCAGACCAATCTCCTTGCGCTGAATGCCGCAATCGAGGCAGCTCGCGCTGGTGAGCAGGGGCGTGGTTTTGCGGTTGTGGCTGATGAAGTGCGTCAGCTGGCTGCGCGTACGAGCAAGTCCACTGCGGAAATTGCCGAGGTTGTTCAGCGTAATCGTGATTTGACTCGCAAGGTAACCGACACGATCGGCTCGGCAAGTATGACCGCAGAGGAAGGAAACGGGCGCATACAACAGGTCAGCTCAATCATGCAGGAAATCCGTCAGGGTGCCGAAAACGTCTGTCATACGACATCGGGCTTGTTAAACGCCCGTTAATAGCCATCCCGACAGGCCTGGCGCCGCAGTAGCAAGGTTGCTGATAAAGGCGCGAACGCACAGCTCTATCCGTGTCCGGTCTTGAAGTGACCGATAAGGCGTTCCAGTTGCTGCGCCGAGTCAGTCATCTTTCGGGTGTTGAGCGCGGTGTCCTGCAGCTCGCTCAGCACCTTGTCGCCCAAGTTACTGAGCTGTGGCTCAGGCTTGCTGAGATCTCGGTACTGGTCCTTGATTGCTGTTCGGCAGCAGCAGCCACCTGGCTGGTCATATCGGTGATGGTATCGACCGATACAGCAATGGATTTCAGCGCAGAACGCGAGTTCTCGACCTGTTGTTGCATGTTTTCGGACTGCCGGTGACTGCTCTGCATCGAGCTGACGGCTTTGGCGGTGACGGCCTGCAATGAGTCGATGATGCTGCGAATCTCGTCGGTTGATGCCTGTGTTCTGCTGGCGAGCGTGCGCACCTCGTCTGCTACCACGGCAAAGCCCCGTCCCTGTTCACCAGCGCGTGCCGCCTCGATTGCCGCGTTCAGGGCCAGCAAGTTGGTTTGTTCTGCAACGGAGCGTATCACTTCAAGCACCGAGTCAATGGTATTCGATTGCGCGCTCAATTCATCCACGGCCGCACCGGCCTGGGCGAGATCGCCGGCAAGCATGCGCATGCTCTGCGAGGTGGTATCTGCCGTGCGTTGACTGTCCGCGGCGTGGCCGCTGGCTTGTCTGGCAGCCTCTGCGGAGTCAGACATGCGCTGAGCGACCTCGTCGGAGGTGGCGCTCATTTCCTCAACCGCCGATGCAATGGTGTCAAGTTCGCTGTTCTGCTGGTTATAAGAGGCCTCCGCCTTGCCCATTGCAAGGCCAACTTCATTGGCGATACGACGGTTGTTTGCTACCACCTCACGGAATTCGTCTATGACCTGCGCCAGCTTATCGGTAAAGGCATTGAACCCTGCCGCCAGTTCGCTGATTTCATCAAAGCCGCTGGCGTCCAGGCGGCGTGACAAGTCTCCGTCGCCGGTTGCAATGTCGTTCATTGCCGCCACTGCCTGGGCGAGTGGGCGGTTGACACTCAGGGCGATCAGGAGATTGACACCCACCAGCAACATCAGACCCAGCGCTGCAACCATAAGTTTGGGCAGCATATCGGCCCAGAAGGTCTCACTGATATCGTCAAGATAGATACCCGACGCAAGGATCCAGCCCCAGGGTTCAAAGCCGGCGACGTAGGAGATTTTCGGTACTGGATCAGTAACGCCGGGTTTGGGCCACATATAGTCGACAAAGCCGGCTGATTGCGTGTTCACCACCGCAACCATTTCCCGAAACAGGTATTTTCCATCGGGGTCCTGGATGTCGGCGATGCTGTTACCTACCAGCTGCGTGCTGAAGGGATGCATGATCATCCGCAGGTCATCGGAATGTATCCAGAAATACTCATTGTCGTCGTAACGCATCCCTTGCAGAACGGCGGCGGCCTGCTGCTGCGCCTGTTGTTCGGTCAGCTCGCCGCCCAGTTGCCGTTGATGGAAATACTGGAGGACGCCCAGCCCGGACTCAACAAGGTGTTGGTTTTTATTGCCCGACCATCAAGCAGCGTCTTGTGGTAGTCAACTGCGAAGACCGTCACCAGCCCGAGCACTATGATCAACACCAGCAAGGTCACAGTAACCAGGCGTTGAAGTATGGAGAAACGGCGAAGCAGGTTCATAGCCAAAGCCCCCGGCGAGATGCGATTGGCACAACGGTGACGTTCAGGTGTGGCTTAACGATATTGCTTTCGTTTCTGTCAGCGTAGCAGTTGCCGGAGGAAACAGGGCAACGGAGTGGTGGGAAGGGCTAAAGCACTGGAAGGTGTGGTTGCCCGGTGTCAGCGCAGGTTGGGAAAGGAGCAGCAAAGGGCTGGCCAGCGACATCGGCCGTGCCTGCGCGGTTAATTGCTTTTCTCAATAAATCAAATAGATCTAATTCGTTATTGGTATCGTGCGATATGACTCATGATGCCTCCCATGTTCGAAACAGCAAGCAAAGGAGCTACACCATGAGCATGATCAAACGCATCATCAGCCGTCGTGATTCAGTCCGTCCTGTTCAGGTTGCGCAAGCGCATCCAAACTTCTGGATGTACCAGTAACGGCATCAGGCCGCGCCGGACGCATCCAGTTCGGCGAGGGCCTCGGGGTTACTCTTGAAAGCCTTGGCGAAGACCTCGCGGTTGCGCGCCATGTAGATACTGATTTCTTCAGCCAGCTGCTCTCCCAGTTGCGGAACGGCACGCTGCAGTACCTCGCCCAGATTTTCGGCCAGCTCCAGCATCTTGTCATGACGGTCGGCTTGGGCTTTATCCATGAACAGTTGCTCCGGGTCTCTGCTGCTGCGATAAACAATTTCAACGGCCATGCGCACCTCTGGCTTGTCGGCGAGTGGAGTGACCGGCGTGGCCGGTTTTGCTGCTCATTCTACTGTATGTGCATACAGTGTAAAGACCCATATATCTCCCATTAACAAACGCGCCTGTAGCCCGAGCGAGCCAGCTTGCACAAAGCGCTGCTCTGAGCACGCGATGGTGTTGGCAACACGTGAAGGTCCGGCGCTTCAGTAACTCCGGATAATGGCAGTCAGGCGGTCAGGACAGATCAGTCTGCCCGAAGATACCGGTTTTTCCGGGCATTGATGACGATCAGGCATACCCAGTAGCCGGTGCTTACCAGAGCCGGCAGGTATAGCCAGGCTGGATCGTCTATCGGGATCAGGCCCATGGCGGCCAGGGCTATGGCAATCAGGGCAACAAGGTGCAGCGGTCCAGGTACGAACAGACTGCTGTTGAGAATGCGCTCTTCCAGCTTTGTCAGGTTGTCACAATTGTTGGCAATACCGGCAGCGGCGAAAAACAGTACCAGACTACCGAACAGCATCATCAGATTGACCAACAGCGGGATCAGCACGTGCGCTCCTTGCAGACGGGGGAATGTACCTGTGCAGCATGACCCGAATTGCCTCGGCAGTTAAGCCAGTTTGTCCCGAAACATGAAGTAGACCGCAGCCAGCAGGCATAGACCTGCCCACAGGTAATCGAGTTTCAGCGGTTCCTTCAGATACATGACCGAGAAGGGGACGAACACCGAGAGGGTGATGACTTCCTGAATAATCTTCAACTGACCGACCGACAGGGCGGTATAACCGATGCGATTGGCGGGCACCTGCAGCAGGTACTCGAACAGGGCAATACCCCAACTGATCAGGGCAGCGATGATCCAGGGCTTGTTATTGAGTTCCTTGAGGTGGGCATACCAGGCGAATGTCATGAAAATATTGCTGCACACCAGCAGCGAAATGGAGATCAGCACAGGATGCATGACCGGCGCTCCGACAAATAGGGATAGGCGGGCGCAGGCAGCGCCGAGTTGAATGCCGGGCATATTCGCGCCTGGCAGGCGCCTTGGCAAGTCTGCGTCAACGTATCGGCTGTTGCTGCCGCAGGTTACACCATGCCATCGGCCGTGGCAGGTATCTCACTGCGGTATGGCGGCCGGTGCGGAATCTCGCGCTGCCGTCCGTGCCAGCAATTGGTCTGCCGCTTCTTTGGCCGCATCGGCGTAGGGGATCAGCAACAGATCCACGCCAGCCTTTGCCAACACCTTGCTGTCGTGTCTAGCGGAACTGGCTATGGCCACCTGGCCACGATAGTTGCTCTGTTTCAGGCCATGCAACAGCATCAGGTTGACGCTGCGTTCACGGACAGTGCTCACAACCCAACTGGTGCTGCCCAGCGGCAGGGTGGCGATAAACTCCGGATCTTCAGCGTCGCCGTAACGCACCTGATAACCGTCACGCACATGCTGCTGAACCGCTGCTGGGTCAAAATCCACAGCGAGCAGCCTGCAGCCGCGGCGCCGAAGGTTATCAGCCAGCGCGGCACCGTAGCGCCCAAGACCAATCAAAAGCACGTCGACAGTATCCTGCCCATCGGGCAAACCATCGCGCTCGCGGTAAGGAACCTTTCGTTCAAAAATTGATAACCAGGGCGCCAAACGCTCATATATCGCGTGGGAGTACAGAATCATATAAGTGGAGACGCTGATGGTAATCAAGCCGACCAGCGTTATCAGCCCGACAGTTTCCTGTTGCAAATGCCCAAGGCTGTAGCCAAGCGCCGCGAGAATCAATGAAAATTCACTGATCTGGGCGACTGTCAGCCCGGCAAGAAAGCCGGTCCGCTTGCGATACCCCATTGCGCCCATGATGATCATGACGATTATCGGGTTGCCAATCAGCACGAACAGCGAAAACACCACTGATGCGCCGATCTGCCCGCCGAGCATGCCGAGGTCCAGTGCAGCGCCCAGTTCAATGAAGAAGAACAGCAGCAAAAAATCCCTCAAGCTGACCAGTCTCGCCGCTATCTGTTCGCGAAATGCAGTAGAGGCGATCGATACACCGGCGAGGAAGGCGCCCACCTCTTTGCTGAACCCCAGCACGTCGCCTGCCACCGCGCCCAGCACCGCCCAGGCGATGGCAAACAGCATCAACAGTTCGGACGAGTGGGCCAGGCGTTGCAGCAGCGCGGGCAGCACATAGCGCATCAGCAAGGCGACCACGGCCAGCATTGCCATCCCCTTGAGCATAACCTGCAGCGCTTCCCAGCCAAGGCTTACCTGACTATCGGCCTTGCCGAATGCGGTAAGACCGATCATGACAAGCACCACCACGATATCCTGGACAATCAGAAAGCCGACCGCGATGCGGCCGTGCAAGGCATCAATCTCGCGCTTGTCGGAGAGCAACTTGACGATAATGATGGTGCTGGAAAAAGTCAGCGCTACCGCAACATAGATAGCCGCCACGTGCGACAGACCGAGCAGCAGGGCAAGCAGGTACCCTACAACAGAGGTAAAGACAACCTGACCGAGACCAGAAGCGAGTGCTACCGGCCCGACTGTTCGAATGATATGCAGGTCCAGTTTCAGGCCGACCACAAACAGCAGCAGGGCGATGCCGAGGCGGGCGAACAGCTCGATCTCGCTGCTCTGGGCAACCAGTTCCAGCCCGGAAGGGCCGACCAGAATGCCAACCGCAATGAAGGCGACGATCAGCGGTTGGCGCAGCAGTTGCGCCAGGGCGCCGCCGAGAACAGACAACCCCAGCAGAATGCCGATCTGTACGAAAATATTCCCGTCCATGCCTTGCTCCCTGACTCCCTGACGCGGGCTGCCGACGCTGCTTTAAACAGCGTGCAGGCTAACCGGTCCGACGATGCTGTTGCCGATCAATATACTCGGCGCCGCGCCGGCAATGACTGATCGGGAGCAGTTTTACCGGGGCAGGGCGGAGCACGTCGCGGGGAATTTGCAACAGCACATTTCCGGTAGTGCCACCTGAACACTCAATTCGGGCGGGAAGCGAGACAGTCGCCACGCTGAATGCATCTGTGAGAGCACTCGGTAGGGCTAGCGCATTTCGAACAGCTCCTGGTGAAACCGTGCGCCAGGCAAGCCCTGACTGACAAAGTCGCGGCGCAGCGTTTGACCGAACTCCGTCGGGCCACAGAACCAGAAGCTGGCCTGGCGCCATTCGGGAACCAGGGTCCTGATCTGCTCCGCCGTAAGGTGTCCATCGCGGGAGGACAGGCGCAGATGCAGGCGAACACCGGCCGCAGCGGCATCCGCAGTGAGTTTGTCGAGTGCCATTTGGTCAACCTCGCGGGTCACATGAAAGAAATCGACGTTATGCTCGCCGCCCTGCTGCGCGAGGGAGTGCATACGTGCGATGAAAGGCGTGACGCCAATACCCGCGCCGATCCACACCTGTCGCGGCGCCGGATCGGAAAAGTCGAAACAGCCGTAAGGCCCTTCAACGCTCACCCGCATGCCAACCTTGAGCCAGGTCTTTAGCTGCGAGGTCCAGTCGCCAAGCGCCTTTACCACGAAGGTGACTGTTGGCCTTGACGGGTTCCAGGCCGAGGCAATGGTATAAGGATGGGCGCCTTCACCGCTCTTGGACGTAACAAAGGCAAACTGCCCCGGAGCATGTCCGTGCCATCCTTCGCGCAGCGCGATCCTGGCTTCGATAACGTCCAGGCCCGGATAATGGGTCAGCTCCTCAATCTGCCCCACGACACGGTTACCCCTGCCCACGCGTCCGGTTATCACCATAATGGCCGAGACGCTGCCGGCGATCAGCAGTATGAGTGTCAACCAGCCAACCGGTTGGCTCCAGTAACTGAATTTCACGAGTATCAGGCTGTGCCAGGCCAGCGCCAGATAGCCAACCGCCAGCCAGTTATGGGTCTTCTTGAACCATCGGTAAGGGAACGTCTTGATGAGGGGGTTTGGGGAGCAATGGAACCAAAAACCAACGTAAGCCCTACCACCTGCGCTCGGTGCCTTCTTCCCAGGCATCCGCCTCGATGAAGCAGTTGCGCATGTCGGCTTCCTGGCTGATCTCGGTCAGCAGGTCGTGCACGGTCTTGTCCAGCTCGTCGTCGCTTCGATACGAAATGGCCAACTCGTAGTGGCCCGACTCCAGCCGTTTCATGCCGTAGGGTTCCAGGCAGTAGCGCTCGATGTTCTCCTTGGCCCGTTTCCGGCCGCGCACGAACTTGCTGTTATTCACCACCGCCAGGCGCAGGGTGACGGTGGCCACCCGCTCGACAGCGGGCGGCTCTGCCGGCGATGACGACGAGGCCGTGATCTGCTGATCGCGTGACCGGGCGCTCTTCTGGTATGCGCCGATCTCGACACCCCGGTGGCGCAGGTAGCTGTACAGTGTGCTCTTGGAGATGTGTAGCTTCTCGCCGATGGCGCTGACGCTCAGGCGACCCTCGCGGTACAGCGTTTGCGCCGCCATGGCGGTGGCCTCGGCCTTGGCGGGCAGACCCTTGGGACGGCCACCGATCCGGCCCCGCGACCGTGCGGCCGACAGGCCCGCCTGAGTCCGCTCGCGGATCAGCTCGCGCTCGAACTCGGCCAGCGAGGCGAACAGGTTGAACACCAGGCGGCCTTGGGCATGGGTGGTGTCGATGGGGTCATTCAGGCTCTGCAAGCCGACCTTACGCTCTGCCAGCTCGCCGACCAGCTCGACCAGGTGCTTGAGCGAGCGCCCGAGGCGATCCAGTTTCCAGATCACCACGGCATCACCCGGACGCACGTTGGCCAGCAGTTTGTCCAGTTCCGGACGGGCGCTTTTCGCGCCGCTGGCGATGTCTTGGTAGATGCGTTCGCACCCGGCCTGTTTCAGGGCATCGACTTGTAGGTCGGCTTTCTGATCCCGAGTGCTCACTCGCGCATAACCGATCTTCATCAAAAGTACCGTTTACTCGACTACGTTAGTAATAGTTGAACTTTGATAAAGCGTACCAGTTATTTGAACCGTAGCGTGGGGAGCTTAAGGAAGGTCTGAATAACCGCTGATTTAGGCCAGGCTGACCTCCAGTCAGCCAAAAACGTAAATTACAGCCACTTCACTTCCGTTCTTTGTGTGTTTTTTGCCTGTTTCCCGCCATATCGGCGGGAAACAGGCGTACCAACCC